>JBDLUZ010000006.1:0-23477 GCA_039805045.1 Bacteroidota bacterium
CTCAGGCTTCATACATGCCTAGTTGGTGATCCTACTGAAAGAGAATTGGATGAATTGATTAAAAAAGCGCAGATAATCCTGCTACCCTCTTTCATCGATGCTAGTCCTGTTAACAGGCTATATAAGTCCTTATCAATGGGCCGGTATGTGGTGGTTAATGAAAAGGCTGTTGGCGGATCAGCCCTGGGGAGCTTATGTAGTGTAGCAGGAACTCCTGAGGTATTTAAAGAAAATGCAATCAGGCTGTTCAACGAACCATTTTCCATTGATGTTCATCATGCAAGAATACAGAAACTTGCTGAAAGCCAATATGACAAAAGTGATATTTCAGATCTACTTAGGAAGCTAAAGTTGCATTGTCAATAACGCAACCACCTTCAGTTTTGATTACTCTTGCAGGATATTTATAGATAACATTATAATCATGTGTTGCCATTACAATGGCAGTTCCGGAATCTTTACAGATTTGAAAAAGTAATTTCATGATTTCATCTGTTGTTTCGGGATCAAGATTCCCTGTTGGCTCATCCGCAAGAATCAGTTTAGGCGAATTCAACAAAGCCCTGGCAATATCTACACGTTGTTGCTCACCACCAGAAAGTTCAAAAGGGTATTTAAAACCCTTTGTTCGCAAACCAACTTTTTCCAGAACGTCATCTATCTTATTCTCTATTTCTCTAGAATCCTTCCATCCTGTAGCATTCAAAACGAATTTGAGGTTGTCATGGATATTTCTATCCGTCAATAACTGGAAATCCTGAAAAACAATGCCAATATTTCTTCTCAGGTATGGAACTGTTTTCCATGTAAGGCCTGTAATATCAAAGCCTGCTACCACCGCCTGCCCTTCTTTTAGGGCCAATTCTCCATAAAGCGTTTTCAATAAACTTGATTTTCCTGTGCCGGTTTTTCCAACTAGGTAAACAAATTCACTGCGTGATACAGTGATATTTACATCAGATAAAATCAGTGAAGCACCCTGAAAAATATTTGCATTTGATATCGACAAAACCACATCTGTCATAATGTAAGAATTAGGCTGTGAAATTATAAACTTCTCCCTTGTAATGAATATCAAGGTTCTTTTGGTCAGCATGCTCAACTCTTCCGATAATCCTGGCTTCAATTCCAAATCCTTGAGCAATCGCTATAATATCATCTGCGGCATCTGCATCAGTATAAATTTCAAGACGGCAACCCATATTGAAAACCTGAAACATCTCCTTTGGTGTGGAACCACTTGACTTTTCAATAAGTTCAAATACAGGTGGTGGTGTAAATAAATTATCCTTTATGACTTTCATTGGAGATGGCAAATACTTTAAGCATTTTGTTTGCCCCCCCCCACTGCAATGTATCATACCATGAACACTTTCGAACATGGTTGTCAGCACATTTTTAATTACCGGAGCAAATGTACGGGTAGGACTTAAAACCAGTTTTCCTGCATCTACTGTGAAGCCTGGAATTAATACCTCATCTGTAAGCTTATGTTCTCCTATGTAAACCACCTGAGCAGGAAGTGCAGGATCAAATGATTCCGGATACTTTTCTGCATATAAAGCAGAAAAAAAGTCATGTCTTGCACTTGTCAACCCATTACTACCAATTCCACTGTTGTATTCATCCTCATAAGAAGCTTTCCCAGAGCTTGATAGTCCAACGATAACATCCCCAGGGGCAATCTTTTCGTTTGTTATTAGCCTATTCTTCGGCCATCGTGCAGTCATGGTTCCGTTAACTGCAACTGTTCTCACAACATCACCTACATCAGCCGTTTCACCACCCAGATAATGAATATTCACGCCATACCCCTTCAGTTCTTCAAACAGCTCGCTAGTTCCATTGATAATAGCCTGCAACACTTCGCCGGGTATCAAATGTTTATTTCTGTCTATCGTTGAATTAAAGACTATGTTATCATAAATACCGACACACAGCAAATCATCCAAATTCATAACTACAGCATCTTGTGCAATTCCCTTCCATACGGAAAGATCTCCTGTTTCCCTCCAATAGAGGTATGCCAAAATACTTTTAGTTCCTGCTCCATCTGCATGCATGATATTTACATGGTCTTCAGATCCTGATAAGTAGTCTGGATAAACCTTACAAAATGCATGTTCAAACAGTCCGTGGTCAAGTTGACTTACAGCGGCATGAACCTCTTCTTTCTGGGCTGATACCCCACGTTGTTGATATAAACTCATTGTTTCTTAGACTATAAGCAAAACTACTTAAATTTGTGTTTCATATGCAAGTCCATTTTGAGGTCAACAAACTGCCTGTCTTCAGGAATGCTGTATTAACAATAGGTACATTTGACGGTGTGCACCAGGGTCATAGAACTATATTTTCTCAATTAATTAAAATTGCAGAAGAACTAAATGGTGAAACAGTTGTCATTACCTTCCATCCTCATCCCCGGAGAATCCTGAACAATAGCGAAGCCCCATCTTTACTCACTACCCTGGATGAACGGATAAAATTGTTTGCAGATCTGAATATCTCACACCTCATTATCATTCCATTTGATTACGAATTTGCTTCACACAGTGCAGAAGATTACGTAAAGCACTTTTTAATCCGGTACTTTAACCCCAAAGCAATTGTAATTGGGTTTGATCACCGATTTGGGAAAAACAGAAGTGGGAATTATGAGTTACTTGAAAAGATTGGCGATATATATGGTTTCAAAGTTTATGAGATTCCGGAATACATTTTAAACGAATCCAAAGTAAGCTCCACAAAAATTAGACATTCCCTGTTATCCGGTGAGATAAAATTAGCCAACGAACTACTTACATATCCATATCAGTTAACTGGCACCGTAATTGAAGGTGATAAACTTGGAAGAACACTTGGCTTTCCAACAGCTAACCTCGCTATAACTGACAATGATAAACTGATTCCCGCATCTGGTGTTTATGCAGTTAAAGTTAGACGTTTCATAGGTAATCAGGTTATGTTGGAAAAAGGGATGATGAATATTGGATACAGACCCACGGTAAATGGCAGAGAAAGAAGAATTGAAGTTCATCTTTTTAATTTCAGAGATAATCTTTACCACGAAACAATTCAAGTAGAATTACTCATTCATACCCGAAAAGAAATGAAATTTGCTGGCATTGATGAGCTCAAGGAACAATTAGATAGAGATAAGGAATTGATAACCAATCTTTTAGACTCAATTTAGTGAGACATCATTATTTTGACAATCAATTCTTTCATTAAAATGTTATCATCAGTAACGGCACGCTTTATTCCTAGGCTCTTTAGGTTGCAGTCGGACAATAAGATCAGAATTTTCTCTATGTCAGTAAATCCATACACTTGAATTGCCTGAACATACTGTCTGGCCAAAAAGCCTTTAATGCCCAATGCGTTTCCTATTGTATTCTCATCCCTGGTTCCTAGGGCAGCTGCAATGTATAATTTACTGAAAAAAGAATAAAGTGTAGGTAAAACAAGTTGAATGGGTGCAGCCTTAGGATTTGCAGCAAAGTAATTAAGGATTCTTAGAGCGGTAGTTATGTCTTTTCGGGCAATCGAGGATTGAAGCTCAAACACGTTGAATTCCTTACTGACACCTACAAATTCTTCAATATCATCCTCAGAAATTTTAATCCTCCCATTCAGGTTCAGGGTCATTTTTGTAATCTCATTCTCCATCCGCTGTAAATCATTTCCAATATGATCAACAAAGATGTGTAATGCCTTTGAAGTAATATCCAAGCCCTTACCCTTGATCATGCCAACTGCCCAATCCGGAAGTTCATTGTCATATAACTTTTTGGCAGCATACAGGACTGCTTTTTGTTTTATAACCTTTGCCAGCTTTCCTCTACCATCCAACTTTTTATCCTTATGGGCAACAATAAAAATTGTTGATGAAAGCGGATTTTCAATGTAGGATTCAAGTTTTTCTATGTCCCTGAGCTGTTGCGCCTCTTTCAGTATAACAACCTGCCTATCAGATAACATAGGATATCTCCTACAGGCATTGATTACTTCTTCCACTTTGCTGTCTTTCCCATAAAATACTGAAAGATTAAATCCAGCAGCAGATGCATCGAGTATATGCTGTTCTGCAAATGCGGTTATTTTATCAATATAATATGGCTCTTCTCCCTCCAGCCAATAAACTGGGTGAAACCCACCCCTTTTCCAATCTGCTATAATTTGAAGATCATCCATTAAAAAATATCCTTTATCATTTGCAATGAACAAAGTTCATTTAAAAAAATACAAAAAATGCATTTTAACAACCCATAAATAGAAATAAGAACCATTTTTCATTTCCTTTGTACTGTATAGGAACATATCCCATCATTTATTAACCAAATACATTTTCTATGAGTTCAAGTTATTCAAACACCGGAAGTTATTCCCCTGAAAATAAAAAAGATAACAAACCCGCAATTATCATTGTTCTCCTGATTGCACTAGTTGGATCCTGGGTTTATTTCATGTATGCTAAAAATCAATCAACATCTTTGATCGCAGAAAAAGATGCTCAATATGCTACACTGGATTCTTCAAAAAATGCAGTGCAAAAAGAATATGATGATGCAATGGTCCGACTTCAGGAACTTACAGCTTCCAATAACGGCTTGGACAGCCTTGTAAAAACAAAAGACAGCGAACTGAGCATCTTAAAAAATAAATTCAGGTCTATTGTAGGCAAACAAAATGCAACTGCAGCTGATCTGGCAGAAGCAAGGAAATTAGTTGGTGAACTGAATACAAGAATTGATGATTACATCAAAGAAATCAACAGATTACAAGCTGAAAATGAACAACTTACCGTTGATAAACAAAATCTCACAACTGAAAACCAAAATTTAAATAATAACCTGGCTAATACTGAAACAGCCAGAAAGGAAGCTGAAAATAAAGTTGACATTGGATCTACTTTACATGCATCTGGTTTTAATATAGTAGCCATTAATATCAGAAACTCAGGGAAAGAGAAATCCACTGCATCAGCCAAACGTGCTGATAAGTTGAGAATATCTTTCAATCTTGATGAAAACAGAATTGCCACAACTGGAACCAAGCAACTTTTTATCATTGCAAAAGATCCTTCAGGTAAGGTTATTTCAGAAAAGGATCTAGCCTCAGGTAAAATAAATACCAGACAGGATGGTGAAGTTGATTTTACAACAAAAATTGATGTAGAGTATCAGCAGGGAGTTTCTAAAGGTATCAGCTTTGACTTAAATCAGCGTGATAAATACGTAAAAGGGAACTACGCAATTGTAGTATACCAAAATGGTTTCAAAATTGGTGAAGGTATTGCAACACTTAAATAAATAGTTTTGAATTGAAGTAAAGGGCCGACTAACGTCGGCCCTTTTTTTATAATAATGCCCTGAATTGAGCCCTCCCCAAATGTATTATACCCTTTGAAACCCCCATTTGTCTTCCTTCGTATTGCATGCTGAGTTCAATATATTCTCCAATTCTTCTTGTTAAATCCAGACTCCAGATATAATTTTTACCCGGCTGAAGACCTTCAAGTATAAGATAACTAACACTGGTATTGGTAACACCCTGATACCTGATTGCAGTATGATTGACTTTTGCAGTAATTGCAGTTTTCCCGAAAAGATTATATCGCGAATCAAGACCAATGGAGTAAATATTTCCCCTTTCAGCTAATGCGCTTTTTTTCCTTTCAGCCCTGTAGTTTATTTGTGCTCTGAAATCAGTTCCCTTTACTAAAGAAATTCTCGGTTCAAATGAAAAGGCTTGAATGGCATAATTTCTATTGCTAAATCCTGGTGTTTCCAGCGAATTGCCTTTCTTCCTTATTACTAATTCAAGTGCAAATGTCTTTAACCAATAACTTCTAAGCCGGAGATTGAGATCCTTTAAACTTCTGGTTTCAAGACCATATGATAAAAATGCCCTGTTTGATGATTCCAGGTAATTCAGTTCAAGACCCCACACCTGACTAAGTTTATTATATGAAATGGTATGACTTTGCAACCTGTCAAAACTTAGCAGTGATGTATCACTGGCATAACTGTTGAAAGGGTTTAGGTTCCGCTTATCTCCGGAAATGGATTTTTGAAATACCTGTAATGAAGACTGCCACAAAATATTTTTCAAAAATTTGAAAAACTTAACAGATTCTATGTTCTTTAACGCAATGCCGGGATTAATGAGAAAGTTATAATTGTATTGCAGATAATCAGTACGGACGAAAGAATTCGTTGGCGTAAATAACCTTATAAATTTAGCCTCATCTCTGAATTGAGCAACTTCAAATTCATTTAATTGCTGAATACCGTCTTTATTGTAATCTATCCAGGTATATTCACCCTGACCTGCAGGTACTTCAAAATAAATATAATCCTTTTGTGGCTCTTGCCCACCACCGATTTCATATAACATAGAACCGGTAATCGCTCCTCGCCAAATATCAGTATTATATTCCGCCCTTCCCAAAACACTTGACCCGTATTTAACGCCAATAACCTGATTCAATGGTATTAGTTTACGGAAAGTGGCATTGAGTTTTACACGATGATGAACTCCCGATAACAACTCTCCAAAAAGGTTTAAATTCTGACTTTTATCTGTTTTTATTAACTTGTTGCTATTGGGCAAAGCATCAGTTCGGGTAAAATATCGCAATCCCCATTTATCTGGGTTACTATTGTCTGAATGGGTAAATATTGAAAAATTAGAAAATTCAAAACTTAAGGGATTTATTGCATTACCACTTATCCCTTTTGATAAATTTTTCTCCAGTTCATATTTAAGTCCAACAACTTGATTACGCAAGAACTTCAGGTGCCTAGACATATCCAAAGTTGGCCTGAAAAAATAACCCTGGAATTTTCTGTCTGTAGCGTTAGTCAAGACAAGCGTGTTGTTGATATTCCAATGGTCATTCATAACGCGATATGACAATTTCTGCCTTATCCCGCTGAAATTATCACCACGGATATAACCTCCTGCATCATATAAAAAGTTCAAACCATGTTTATTTTTTACTCCTACAGAAGCTTGAAAGATTTTTTCATCTGCAGGTTCAACAAGAATTCCTAATCCCCAGTCTCGGTAAAACTCAACTGTCCTTAATCTCTCAACCGGCTTAAATCGGGCATTAGCATATTCAAACCCAGCACTTGTAATTAATTCAAGGTTTTCTTTTGACCTGAGTAGGGTTAACTTGTTTAACTGGATTTTTCCTGCGATTCCAACATTGTCGTCATCATTTAATACTGAAAATCTATTGCGGTCAAACTGACTCAATGCCCCATCTGCATTTATCTCCCAACCATGCCTATTATGCCAGGTTGTTCCAATACTTAAAAGGCGTTGTTGCTTTGGCGTTACCAGAAGCAATACAGGAGCATATCGTCCGTTGGGTTTCCCTGAAACCGGGTCGGGGGCCACCCATTTATATACCTTACCATTGGCTCTTTCAACTTCATCGATTATATAATCAGCATTGCCTTCACCTAGATCAGAAAATGTCAAACTGTAAAGATCACTCCCTGCAAATTTCTCGTAAACATATATTGTATCCCGTTTATTCCCTCCATAAGTTGTGTCAACTTGCCTGTATTGCACTTTACTCACATTAAATGAATCTCGTTCAGCTGAAGGATAGTATGAAAACTGACTATTATCTCCTATGGCAGAAAGAAATTGCCTTTGGGAATTATTGAGGGTTTGATTAATGGGTGAATTCCTGGAATCTGTATTACCAAAATAACCAACTTTAACTTGCATAGTCTTTCCCAATTCCAATTTCTCCTGGAAAAAAAACTGTGAATTCAGGTAATTTCTATCCGCGTATTCAAAATCAACCTGAATCCTTTTATCCTTTGAAATCATCTGATTGGGCATGAAGGTAATTTCAGCGGTATTGTAATTAATTATATAATCATGATCTTCTCCCCTTTGCAGTAAAACACCATCTATATACACCCTCTCTGTTCCAGCCAAAACAATAAAAAATAATTCCTGATTTGCTCCTTTCAACCGGTAAGGTCCCTGATTCCCCTCTATGCCCTGAAATACATTGATTGTAAATTTTCCTTTTGCTACTGCTCCACTTGCTAAAAGATTCCCTTTGTTTAATTTTCCAAGTTTGTGTTCCCCTTCATATGAAACCCCTTGAAGCCTTTTGTAAAAATTTAAAAAATAAAGCTCTTTCTGTCTGATATCCAGATCACCGAGATTAAGCTTCCATTTATCCTTTGAAAATTGGATAAAAACCTGATCAAACTCATTTAGATTTTGAGTATTTCCATCTGGCTGTATGGGAATATTGTTATCAGCAATCGCTGCATTAATTAAAATACTGTCTGCCATATAACCACTAAGCTGCAGGTTTAAACTTGAGTTGAGTATACCATCCTGCCTGTTTCCGAATGCCAGCGTCCTGCCGATGCTACCTGCAGAATTTAACTTACCGAAATCCAAAGGTTTCTGTTTGGCTCCTGAATTCAAAAAAACAGCTGCAGGAAGATTGTATCGGTAAAAAATACTGTCAAATGACCTTCTCTGAAAAGCAGCTTCAAGGCTAACCGGGAAAACCCTGTAAGTGCACTCAACATAATCTCTATCTGGTTTAATCAACCAGATAAGATATGACTTAAAAACATCGAGAATATAATGTTCAGCGGGAACTTCCTTAATCGAAAATGTATTTGGAACGATACTTAAACTATCAATCCAAAGTGTATCTCCTTTAATTTGTGACAACTTATGGCGTAAGGTAGACTGATTTTGAGCATAGCCTATTCCAAAAAATGAAATAAAAATAAAAGTGAATAGTAATCTCAAAATATCCAAGTAAAGCTATTAAACCCGTTGTGCAATTTATAAAACAACAATTCGATTCAAACTGCAAGGAAAAGCAAGTACCAGTTTACTATTAAAGATACAAAATTTGGTAGTGGGTTCAAAAAAAATGCGTTCCCGAAGGGAACGCATCTCAAATGTAATGATGCAAGTTAGCTACCAGATAAACTGGATTGCAAATATTCTCTGTTTAAACGGGCAATATTCATCACTGAAATCTCCTTCGGGCATTCGGCCTCACATGCATAAGTATTGGTGCAGCTTCCGAAACCTTCCTTATCCATTTGAGCAATCATGCTAACAACCCTTTGCTTTCTTTCTGGTTCACCCTGTGGTAATAACGCGAGGTGTGAAACTTTGGCTGAAACAAAGAGCATCGCAGAAGCATTTTTACAAGCTGCTACACAGGCTCCACAACCTATACATGCTGCCGCAGCAAAAGCATCATCTGCTTTATCTTTTTCAATTGGAATAGAATTACCGTCTACAGCATTGCCAGTATTTACAGAAACATAACCCCCAGCCTGTATGATTCTGTCGAAAGCAGTCCTGCTTACCATCAAATCCTTTATAACTGGAAAAGCATTTGCCCTGAAAGGCTCAATTGTAATAACATCACCATCCTTGAAAGCACGCATGTGTAACTGACAGGTAGTTGTTCCTTTCCAGGGACCATGTGGCTGACCATCAATTACCATTGAACACATACCGCAAATCCCTTCCCGGCAATCATGATCAAATGCAATAGAATCATGGCCTTCTTTAATGAGTCGCTCGTTCAATACATCTATCATTTCTAAAAAAGACATTTCAGAGGAAATATCCTTTACGTCATAGTTTTCAAAGTGCCCCTGATCATGGCTGTTTTTTTGACGCCACACTTTTAATTTAAGGTTCATTGAATAATGCTGCATATGATCTGTTTGACGTTTGATTTGATTATTTATAACTTCTTTGACTGGGTTTTACAATTTCATAGTTCAATGTCTCTTTATGAAGTTCCCAGTTATCGCCTTTATTTTCCCAGGCAGCTACATACATATAATTTTCATCATCACGAAGTGCTTCGCCATCAGGTGTCTGGAATTCCTCACGGAAATGTCCGCCACAACTTTCGTTTCTTTCCAATGCATCAAGACACATCAGTTCACCCAATTCTATGAAGTCAGCTACCCTGCCTGCTTTGTCGAGTTCAGGATTCATAGCGTTGATCTCACCAGGTATCCTGACATCAGACCAAAATTCTGCTTTCAACGCCTGAACTTCCTTAATGGCCTGCTTCAAACCTTCTGCATTTCTCGCCATACCACATTTGTCCCAAATGATTTTACCGAGGCGCTTGTGGAAGCTTTCAACGGTTTGCTTACCCTTGATAGACATGAGTGTATTGATGCGGTCTGCAGCCTTCTGTTCTGCTTCAACGAAAGCAGGATGATCTGTTGGGATAGAAGTTGTTCTGATGTCGTCGGCGAGGTAGTTACCCAACGTGTAGGGAATGACAAAATAACCATCTGCCAGTCCCTGCATCAGTGCGGATGCACCAAGCCTGTTGGCTCCGTGCTCACTGAAATTGGCTTCGCCCAGGGCATACAATCCATCAATGGTTGTTTTGAGTTCATAATCAACCCAAAGTCCTCCCATGGTATAGTGTACTGCAGGGTAAATCCTCATTGGAACTTCGTAAGGATTTTCACCAGTAATCTTGGCATACATATCAAACAGATTACCATATTTTTCCTTAACAACTTCCTTACCCAAAGCAGTAATCACATCAGGGGCAACATTACCGAGGTTCCTTTTGCTGACTTCAGCCTTTCCATAACGCTGAATTGCAGCTGCATAGTCAAGGTATACGGCCTGTTTGGATGAACCAACCCCATATCCAGCATCGCAGCGTTCTTTTGCAGCTCTGGAAGCAACGTCTCTTGGCACAAGATTTCCAAATGCCGGATATCTCCTTTCTAGATAATAATCTCTCTCCTCTTCTGGTATCTCGTTGGCGGGTCTGTCATCCCCTTGCTTGGCAGGAACCCAAATCCGTCCATCGTTTCTGAGAGATTCTGACATCAGTGTCAATTTCGACTGGTGGTCTCCTGATACTGGAATACAGGTTGGATGAATTTGAGTGAAGCAGGGATTAGCAAAATAAGCCCCTTGCTTGTGTGCTTTCCATGCAGCTGTAACATTTGATCCCATTGCATTGGTGGAAAGGTAAAAAACGTTTCCGTAGCCACCTGTACATAGTAAAACAGCATGAGCAAAATGTCTTTCAAGTTCACCTGTTACGAGATTTCTTGCTATAATACCCCTCGCTTTACCATCAATGATTACAAGTTCTACCATCTCATGTCTGGAATACATAGATACGGTTCCGAGTGCAACTTGTCTTTCCAAGGCCTGATAGGCACCAATCAAAAGTTGTTGACCGGTTTGACCGGCTGCATAAAAAGTACGTTGAACCTGAGTGCCCCCAAAAGACCTATTACTCAAAAGCCCCCCATATTCACGTGCAAATGGAACACCCTGAGCCACGCACTGGTCGATAATATTTGTACTAACTTCTGCTAACCTGTGTACATTGGCTTCCCTCGCCCGATAATCACCACCCTTGATGGTATCATAAAAAAGCCTGTACACTGAATCACCATCATTTTGGTAATTTTTAGCAGCATTGATACCACCCTGTGCAGCAATGGAATGTGCCCTTCTTGGCGAATCCTGAAAACAAAAAGCTTTCACTTTATAACCCATTTCACCAAGACTGGCAGCTGCAGATGAACCGGCGAGTCCGGTTCCAACAATGATTACTTCAAGTTTCCGCTTATTGGCCGGATTAACCAGCTTTACATTTCCCTTGTATTTTGTCCATTTGGAGTCCAAAGTACCACCAGGAATTTTTGAATCAAGCATATAAGTTGAATTAGAAATTAGTTAGAATAATAAAGTGAATGCACCTGTGATTGTTGGCCAGCTAAAATAAAAATGGAGTGGCATTAACGCAAAAATCAATGGAATTAAAATTGAAAATATGGTTCCAATCTTTTTAATCAGAGGGAAATAGTTTTTTGATGTCCATCCCATTGTTTGTGATGCACTTTGGATGCCATGCAGCAGGTGCCATGCCAATGAAAAACAACCCGCAAGATAGATGACAACAGCAAGAGGCTGCGCAAATACATTCTTCATTTCAAGATAGAGATTGTGGTACATAACCCCATCATATTCAACTTCGGTTAACCCACCGAAACGGGATGGCACCCAAAAATGAGCCATGTGAACTATCAAAAACAAAAGAATGAGTGTTCCGAGAATAGCCATAGACCTGGAATACCATTTGGAGGTTTTATTACCTGCAGTAACAGCATAACGGGAGGTCCTACTTGACCTGTTTTGCAATTCAAGCTTGTATCCCTGAAAAATGTGCAACAAAAATCCTGCAAACAGTCCGATTTCGGTTATACGAACCAAAAAATTGGTCCCCATAAAGTGAGCAGCCTTGTTAAAATTCATGTCAGGATGTTCAAAGAAAACATTTGCATTCACATAGCAATGCACAACGAGGAAAACTACGAGGAAGATACCAGTAAGGGCCATGACAATTTTCTTGCCAATCGAAGAGCTAAACAATTGAGTCCAGTTCATAAGTTTAAAGATTTCTCTTTTTGAATTCCCGCAAAGTTACATGACATTGACTAAATAATTTGAATTGTTTAAGTCTGACTGATGAAAAAAGGATAACAAAAATGAAAACTTCAACGAAATCGTTTTCACTCAAACCCTATTCTTTTGATAACCTGGTTGTCAATTCGTGTAAAAAGATTGAGCGCAGAATAGGTCCTCCATTCTTCAATTTCAGCTATCATCACATATCTGTCAACCCCTGCCCTGGTAAAATCATACCTGGACTGTTCAGGTAACCCTAAAATGACCATCCAGCCACCATCTTCAACTACATCTTCATACCATTCTTCGTAGTAACAATCATCACTGCTGTGAAAATTCAGAATATTTTCGCCAACCAGAATAAATTTTTTAATACCATTTGCGATCAGCCTGTCTATAACTTCTCGTTTAAAGGTCATGATATCATTCTCAATGGCATCATTCCATTCCCCAATTAGCTCAATGATAACAAATCCCAACTCATAATCTGTAAATAGAATTTTCAGGTACAAGGTTGATGATCCAAAATCATCCCACTGAGGATGTATATAATAATTGTAAATGGTTTGGGTAAACTGGAATTCTGAATATTCCCTGCCATAAAAAGGAGATCGTTGGTCTTCTTCCGCAGTGTAAATATGCCTCCAGTTATAGTATGGTTCGATTACATGCATTGCTTAAACTATTATTTGGTTAGCACATTCAAAGCAGATTTAACAGAACCATGTTCCAGAAGAATTTTTTTGGCCTCATCATAACTTTGCAGGCCTGATTTAAGCATTAACATTTTTACCCCTCTGTCAACCAGTTTCTCATTGGTGAGCTGCATATTTACCATTTTATTATCCTCTACCCTTCCGAGTTGAATCATAACGGCAGTTGAAATCATATTGAGTACCAATTTCTGGGCTGTACCGCTTTTCATCCTTGTGCTTCCGGTAACAAATTCCGGCCCAACGGGTACTTCAACCGGAAACTCTGCTGCTGCTGCAAGTGGCGAACCCTCATTACAGGTTATGCAACCAGTTACTATCCCCATTTCCCTGCATTTTTGAATGCCTCCAATTACGTATGGAGTGGTGCCACTGGCTGCAATACCCACCACTGCATCAAGTGAATTGATATTGTGTTCCTGCAGATCAACCCAGGCCTGATCAGAATCGTCTTCAGCAAACTCAACTGCCTGAAACATTGCCCCATATCCGCCAGCAATGATACCAACCACCATACCCTGAGGAATTCCGTAGGTAGGCGGACATTCAGATGCATCAACTACACCCAGTCTGCCACTTGTTCCGGCTCCAATGTAAAACAATCGTCCCCCTGAAATCATCCTTTCTGCAATAGCATCTACGAGTATCTTGATCTGGGGAATAGCCATTTGTACAGCTGAAGGTACTTTCTGATCCTCACTATTTATACTTTCGAGGATCACCTGCGTAGACATCATCTCCAAATTCCTGTACAAAGAATCGTTTTCTGTAATCCTATTCATCTCGGTTGAATATTTCCAATTATTTTATCCGTATGGTATTGGGCGAGTCCGTTCATAGGCTGTTGCATAATCTCCCCCAAATCAAAGCCATAGGCATCACAAAGTTCAACAATTTTATCCTTGAAATGAAATGCAATGCTGCCAACAAAATTAACCTTACTCGTAACCCTTGATTTGTATCGGACGATATGCTGATCAAAAAAAGACCTTAATCCATCTTCGATGATATTTTCAATGATATAATGCCCCCGTTGAGCCGACAAAAAAACGGCAAAAGATGCAAGATACCTGTTGGGATAAGGTTCTTTGTATACTTTGTGTAGAATTTCGTCTTTATTTGTCTTGAACTGCGCCTCAAATGATTCTGTCAATAGTTTGTCAAACTGCTGATACAGATAGTGTGTGATGACCTTTTTGCCCATGTAGGCCCCACTTCCTTCATCTCCGAGAATAAAACCTAGTCCAGGTGAATTAAAAGTGATTTTTTTCCCATTGAATTCACATGAATTTGAGCCTGTTCCGAGGATACAGGCAATTCCGGGTTTGTTGCCGCATAATGCAATTGCTGCCCCCATTAAATCATGGGTTACATGAATTCCGCTATCTGGAAAAATTGATGAAAGTGCTTTTTTGACTATGTTGGCTTTGGGAGTGGTTTTACATCCTGTACCATAGAAATATATACTGCTGATTTGTTTCTGATAAATTGAGTCTGGAAATTCTTTCTTCAATAGATCAACCATTACATCGCTTTCCATGTGGTACGGACTCAATCCACTGGTAAAAAATGAGGGCTTTGACGCTTGGCCGATGAGCTTCCATTCGGTTTTTGTGGCACCACTATCTGCTAAAAGTATAAAATCTGTCATTCTTTAGGTTAAATTCATCAACTTTGTAAATCAATCTACTTCAACAATGACTCCAAATAAAAAATACAGTTTTACAACCCCACTGCTCATCTCCGTTGCTGTTTCAATTGGCATGCTAATTGGTTACAAATTACATAGCAATATGCCAATATCGAAAAGTTTTTTCACATCAAAAGAAAAAACAACATACGACGAGGTAATCGAACTGGTAAAGAAAAGATATGTAGATGAAATCAAAACAGACTCTATCAGTGAAATTGCCATTCAGTCAGTTTTGTCGGCACTTGACCCCCATTCAAATTTCATTCCTGGATCGGAGCTCATGGAAATGAATGAAGATCTTGAGGGTAAATTTGAAGGAATCGGTGTGGAATTCAATGTTTTCAGTGACACAGTTCATATACTTTCAGTAATAAAGAATGGTCCATCAGAAAAAGCAAAGCTTGAAGTTGGCGACAGGATTATTAAAGTAAATGATAGTTCAGTCATAGGTAACATAAATGCTGATAAATTCAAGCAATGGGTAAAAGGACCAGCCGGCACAGCTGTAAACCTGACAATAAGTCGGAATGGGAAATTAATAAAACAAGAAATTGTCAGGGGAAGTATCCCTTTAACTTCAATAGATGCTTCCTATATGATCGACAAAGAGGCAGGGTATCTTAAACTTAACCGCTTTTCGGGAAATACATACAGGGAGTTTATGGTAGAAATGGAAAAATTGAAGACACAGGGAATGAGTAAGCTTATCTTGGATTTACGAGATAATGGCGGTGGTATTCTGGAAGAAGCAATTGATATTGCTGATGAATTTATTGGAGGTGACAAGCTCATTGTCTATACTGAAGGTAAGCATAGTCCTAAAAAAGAGTATAAAGCCAAAAGACCGGGAGTTTTTGAAGAAGGAAAAATAGTTGTAATCATGAATGAGGGTTCTGCGTCAGCTAGTGAAGTTTTAGCCGGAGCACTCCAAGATCATGACCGCGCTATAATTGTTGGGATGAAAAGTTTTGGTAAAGGACTGGTTCAGGAACAGTTTTCACTGAATGACGGTTCTGCTCTCAGGTTAACTACTGCCAGGTATTATACGCCACTTGGGAGAAGTATTCAAAAATCGTATGTTGAAGGTTCAGAAAAATACCACCAAGAAATTTACAGTAGAATGCATGAGTCGAAGCAAGATACAGCAATGCTTAAGAAAAGAAAGGAATTTAAAACACCAAAGGGGAAAGTGCTGTATGACAACGAAGGAATCATGCCGGACCAGTTTATTACCAGGGATTTGAAAAATTTAGATTCTACTGTATTACAGGTATTTGAAAACAATCTAATTGGTAAATTTTCATACCGCACGTATTTAAGCGAAAAAAATAACATTAGAAAATTCAAAAATCAGGCGGAGTACTATGCATTATACGACAATAACATGCGATTGATGAATGCATTCAAGGCATACAGTCAATCAGAACAAATAAAATTTCTGCCTGTTAATGAAAAAGGCATCCCATTGATTATCAATAGAATAAAAGCTCAAATTGCAAGACTTGCCTGGGATGAGTCAGCATATTTCTATGTAATAAATAAAGAAGATCCAGCTTTTCAGGCTGCAGTAGCTGCGCTTAATTAAGTTAGATTTTGTTTATAATATAGATTTGTGAACTGCACGTACCTGGTCTGATTATAGCATTTAAATTCGAATATAAACCCTGAAATAATGCTGGCAATATGCGCATTTTTCCTTTCATATACTTTTCACTGAGTAAACTAACATAAAAAGAGTCAAACCACATAGGCAGAACCTTTACGATTTTTAATCCATGAAGCCCCAGAAGTTTTTGCAATGAAGTTGGATTAAAATGATACAGATGCCGTGGCACATCATAGGCTGCCCATGATGCGTTATAATGCACTGCATCAAGCGACAAATGATTTGGAACTGCTATCACAATTAAACCTCTTTCAGTTAATATATTTTGCAATTGCGCAAGTGTTTCATGCAAATCATGTACATGTTCTAAAACATGCCACAATGTAATTACCTCAAAGGAATTTTTCTCAAATTCATAGATTCTATCAGGACTATTAATTTCTTCTTTTATCAATAAGGATGCTTTTTCCCTTGCATGATCATCAGGTTCTATACCCGATACATGCCACCCATTAGATTGCATTTCTTTTAAAAAGGCACCAGTTCCGCAACCATAATCAAGGAGCTTTGAAGAATGTCTTTCCTTCAAAAATCGGGTAATGATACTTCTTTTGGAAGAAAGCGTGTATTTTCTAATAATCTGATATACCCTATTAAACAAACCTTTGGAGCTGTCTGTATGTGATATGTAATCTTCAGATTTGTAGTAGCTTCCAATATTTTCTTTTGTTGGCGGCTGCGTTGTAAATAAAAAATTGCAGCTTTTACAAAATGATAACGTAAATAGTTCACCAGTTACACTGTGATCAATAACATCAAACTTAACTTCTGTTTCGAGGCTTTTACAAATCGGACAATTAATTATGTTTACCATGAACACTATTTCATAAGGATGTGTGATACTACAGGCTTAACAGGATGCAATGGACTCAATGTGGGTTCAAAAATAGAATAATTTCCAATGAGGAATCTAGCAGATAAAATGGATATAATTAACAAGAACAAAATAAGTGCACCCAACTTCCAACCCCTAAAAAACTTTCGGGCTGTTTTATCTTCAAAATATTCTTCCATTTCAGCGAGTGTTTTTTCTTGCTCGCCCACAATTACTGGATGATCTATTTTCTCACGTAAAACATGTTTATACCTTACATCCGTATGCGTTACTGTGGCATGATTTTTCTGATGGAATAAAATATCTCCCTGATCATTCATTATAAATGACCCCAATCCCTGCCATTCAATTTTACCCTCCGCATACAACCTGGTTTTCATCTCCTCTTCCAAATTTTTCAATGCTGAATGTAAATCATCAGATCCCAAACCTGCATGCTTCTCTATATAAGTCAACTGATCAGTAGGCATTTTTTCCTCCCAACGATCATAACGGATCACATAACTGAATGGTAATATTTTTTTCCCGATGAAATCATTGATAGCAGGTATCCTGCAGAGATTAAGCTGACCCAAACCTGGAATATGAACCATTCCATTTAAAGAGAAATAGCGGTAAAGTACCTGAGGCAACTGATTTGGCAACATATTGAGTTTAATCCTTTTTGTTAAAAGCATAACGGACGCCACCAATGAAATTAAATCCAAAAGAAGGATATTGATTCCATCGCTGATAGCGGGAATTCGCAATATTATTTAAATCAATCCATAGTGCCCATTTTTTATTTAATTTGTATTCCACTCCCATACTTATATCTGCAGCATCCTGTAATTTAACGTCGGTATTATTGCCCGTTTGTGACATTGTACCACTCCACAATACAGTCGTGAATCTTGTTTTAAGTTGCTCCAGGGGTTCCCAATCAAGCCTGAATAACAGCTCAAGAGGCAATAAACCATATGCTTCATCATAATCTATTTGTTTCTGAAACGAATAGCCCTTCAAGCCAGAACTGAACTTAAGCGTATTGGAAAAGATATATGTCAGGTTTGTTTCAAGCATCAATGCAGACAATGAAGATTCATTGAGAACTTTCAATTCATTGCCAAATGCTCCATTGTTGATAAATAATGGTTGATTTTTGAATTGTGAATACCCTGTTTTGAAAGATAACTGTAAACCTTTAGGATTATGAAGATCAAATCCGGCAAAATATTGCTGTTCATGAAAAATGGTTAATGTATCAACAGGAAGCATGAAAGGATTTGCCTGAATCAACTTGTACATAGAATTGATATTCAATTCATTATGAATGCCTGCTTTTACTTTGACACCAGTTTCTGGAATCATATAAGTAGCCAATAGCTCAGGCAGCACCGAAAGTTTATCATTTTTTAATACCGGAGTTATGCCACCATTCAACAAAATCTGTTTTACAGCGTATTCGATATTTAGGGGAACTTGAATCAATGTTTTAGCGTCAAGCTGTTTGCCATTCTCACTTAATTGCAATGCCTGTATGTCAATAGCTGTTTTAAGATGCAACCCGGAAGCAATTCTGAACGAAACCGGCAATTGAATAAACAATTGGTTTTCCCCTATTAACCTGTTTGTTCTAATGTAATCATATCTCAAGGATGGTGTGAACAATGTTTGACCGTCTGAGCCCGCAACATATTGATATGACAATCCGCCGAAAGCATGGTGATAGTTCTGTTTGATCTGATCTAAAGGAATTGTTACAGCTTCATGATCAAATCCGTACAATTTGTATGCGTTAAAATCGTAGCCTGCAAAAAAATCTGCAACCTGATTTTCATTGATGCGCTTACTGAATTTTGTAAGTAATGAAGATGTAGCATACTGTTGATCAGCAAAACTACCTTTGCCAGAATTATGGTCTACATGCAGTGAAAAGTGATTGCCCTGAGATTTGGAATTATAACTCAGTGATGCAAATGGATTTTGAATATTTCCATAACCCAGTTTAGCAAAAAATGTTTCTCCTGAATTACTTTCGAGATCCGTTTCAGACTTAAAAGCTATGGGTTTAACTTGAATCGGACCAACGGAAGTTTTGAAATTCAGTGGTGCTTGAGCGTATCTGAATACATATGCTGAAGTATCCTTTAATGGCGGATCTGCACGAAATTCAAGTTTGCCAGTCCTTACTATACTTGGCTTAAATGCAGAAGTTATATTAATTTCCTCCTTTCGGTTTCTGTCAATTTGGGCATGCAAGTCAGCTTTTGCAAATAACAAAAGAAAGACTGTACAAACAGTGAACGCGAAAAAAAAATCAATTTTATTTGGATATCGCATTATTTTCAGTTTTTTCAACTTTACTTAGTAATTCAATTGCTTCCTGTTTCAATGTCAAGATTGTACAATTATCAACAACGCTCTTTAAAGTTGCCTTTGCGTTAAAATAATCCTTTTGCTCCAAGAAGATTTGTCCGAGTAAAATATATGATTTCGTTATCCAATATTCATAAGAACCTGATTTTTCAATTGCCGTTGTAGCCAGATTCTCTGATTCTGTATAATTTCCCAGTAAAAATTGATTCATTGCAAGCTGAAACCTGCTTTCTGCAGCAAGTGCTGAATTGCTGTTACTGATTACAGCTTTGAAATAAACAGACGACTGCATCAATGACCCTGATAATTGATCTGCATATCCAAGTATCATATTTGCAAATGATTTATCATCTGCAGTAGAAACAACATTGCCAATCAATGAATTGGCTGATGATTTGCCATCATTCCATTTTTTCTGATAATAGTAAGACCTCACTGTTCCGCGAAGTGCTTCGAGCACAGCTTCTGGATTGGATGAAATTGCAGATAACTGTAAAAAGACCCTGAGTGCAGACTCGTAATCTTTTAACTCAAAGAAATATAACTTCCCAGATTGGCGTAGCGCTTTTTCCTGGTATTTACTAACCCCTTTTGCCCCTAACTGCTCAAACAGGATTGCAGCATTTTTCCAGTCTTTACTTTTTAACAGCATTTCACCTTTGTAATTAAGCACATCAGCAATAAAGAGTCCATCTGGAAAACTCTTGATATAATCATCAAGCACCTTCAAGGAAGCAACATTATTACCTTCCGCATAAATCGTTTGAACATATTGAAAGGTCAAAGAATCCTTTTGGAGTTGATCAACACTTCTTCCTGTAGATGCAAGAAAAGATTCATAATCTGAAATCCGCCCCGTTTCTACAAACAAAGACTTTGCAGACTCCAATGCTTCCTGTGCGTATTCAGAAGCAGGATATTGATCAATCAGTTTTTTATAATAAGATATTGACTCTTCAGGCTTATTCAGGTTGTAATATGCAATAGCCAATTTGATAAAGGATTCAGGCATTCGGTCATCATCTTTATCAACCAAAGAGGGTATTCTCTTGAGGTATGGAATCGACTTGTCATATTGCTCCTCAGACATGTAGGTATCAGCCAGCTCCATGGTTACCAGGGGCATAAGTTCCGATTGGGGAAATCTAGATTCCAATATTTTCAGCTGGTCAATCTTTTTATCGGCGGACTTTGAACCCTCAATTAGTGCAGTTTGAAAATACGCATAATCGGAACCATAGCCTGGTTTATCCCTCATGGATTGATATAAAGTTCTGGCCCTCTCCACATTTTTAAGCATAAAAGCACAATCAGCCGCCCTCAAAACAGCTTCTCGTCTAAAATCATTGGAAATAAGCGCTTTAGATTGAATAATTTTTTCAAAATAAGTTACAGCAGATTTGTAATCCTCTTGATCTAAATATGCATATCCCAGATTGTAATTGGCATTATCTTCATTAGCCTGTCCAAAATCATTTTGCCTGACTTTTAAATAATCCTGCGTAAACTTGATAACAAGTGAAACCTGATCTTTACGGGATGCTATTTCCCCCCTCCAAAACAATGATGGTGGATAAAACGGAGAATTTTTATAGGATGCCACAGCTGATAGCAATTTATCAGCATCATCATACTGTAAATCATTAATCAGCTCTACTCCCCTTCCAAAATAAATTCTTGGAGCCACTTTCTGCATGGTCAACTGGTCTACTTTACCATCCTGAATGAGCACAAGTGCTTGGCGGTAATTATTTGTTTTGGCATAATAGTCAACCAGGATTGCTCTTGCTTCATTTACATGAACTGACTGCCGCTGCTCCAATATAATTTTATTCAATTCTTGCACAGCCATATCTTCAAAACCCAATTCCAAGGAAAGCTTTGCAAGCTGAAACCTTACATTATCCAATTGAGGCCCTTCCTCAAGTGTTGAAGTACAAATTTGAAAAGCACTTCGGGCATTGGCTTTCTGGCCTGACTGAAGATAACTGTTGCCCAATAAAAGCATCGATTTTGCTGCAAGTTGTCCGCTTGAAGCAGATAATGGTTTCAATTCCGCAATCGCCTTTGCAAACTGACCTGTTGCATAATATGCAGAACCAAGTTCAAAATGTTGTACTTCTGATAATTCAAGTCCCTGCCCTTTAGCCGAATTGAATAAAGAGACAGACTTTCCAAAATCACCAGTGTTGTGGTATGCAGATGCCAGTAAAAGTGTTATTGCCTGAACATGGAGCTGATCACCCGACTTCAGGTATTTTTCACCATAAGCAATGGCTTTGGAGAAATTACCGGTAGACTGTGCAATACAAGCTTGGTAAAATGGGATGATGTTAACATATGCCGGAGCAGACTCAATTAATTTAAAATAAGAGCCAGCCTCTTCATACTTTTTCTCAGAAAATGCTATAAAACCAAGATAATACCTTACATCAACCAAGTATGGTGATGTTCCGAGTTGTTCAATGCTACGTAAATAAGGTTTGGCATTATCGAATTTCTGCTGTGAAAAATAAGATATACCCTTTTCAAATTGTACACGTTCATTTTCATCATTCGAAAGATAAAGCGGATCTGTTTGCTCAAGAAATTCAAGAGAACGGTTAAAATCGGATGTTGAAAAGTAATGGTGTCCAAGATGATAGGCGAGTTTGACCTGCGTATTGCGATCTCCAGTTACACTCATTAACTCTTGTGCACGTCTGATCATCGGTTGCTGATGCAAAATAACTCCTGAGATCAATTCGATGTACTGTAGCTCCGCTAAGTCCCATGCAGAGAACATAGCGGAAGCACTAGCAGAACTGGTAATTGAAGAAATGTATGAACCTGCAGCATCAAATTGCTTTGAATTGAACAAGGATTTTGCTTTTTCAACTTGTAAAAATGGAGGAATCATCGTCCGGGTAGCTTGCCCATGAACGGAAATAGTTGAACAGATAATAACTAAAACTACCAAATATTTGAGCCCAATTGGCAAAAATGACTTCATAAGCTATATTGGGATTTACTTTTTCAAAAATAATTTGAAAATACTGAGATCCATGCAATATCTTAACTTTGTTGTTCACTTTAACATTGATTTTAATCAGTTGCCAACATTATCCAATGAAAAAACTGCTTAGTATCCATTACAGTCCGTTGTTGTTTAATATTTCCACCCTACTCCTGAGAGTCATTGGAGGTGTTCTCATGATGTCTCACGGGTACGACAAGCTGGTACATTTCAGTGAAAAAAAGGCAACTTTTTATAACTTTTTAAATATTGGGACAGAAAATTCACTGCTTCTTGCCATTTTTGCAGAATTTTTTTGTGCCCTTTTCATTGCATTAGGCTTATTTACCAGGCTGGTTGCGCTACCACTGGTAATCATCATGGGAGTAGCTGTTTTTAAAGTTCACCAAATGGATTTTTTTCAGACAGGAGAAAAGGCAAGTTTGTTTTTGGGGATTTTTATTACGCTGTTACTTTGCGGCCCCGGAAAAATAAGTATAGACGGTATCGCCAGTAAATAATTAAATCATGTTCAGCTTTGATTCACATGTAAGAGTGCGGTACGCAGATACAGATCAGATGCAGGTTGTATATCATGGCAAGTATATAGAATATTTTGAAGCAGGAAGAACTGATTCCATGAGATCGCTCGGTATTGTCTACAAAGACCTTGAAAAAGCAGGAATACTTATGCCTGTTGTAAGCCTAGATTGTAAATTCATCAG
>JBDLUZ010000007.1:0-22558 GCA_039805045.1 Bacteroidota bacterium
TCCGTAAAAAGCATAAATCCAAAATATTTTACGAAAGTAGATAACTAATCCATCATAATCCGTGTTGAACTTTCTGTTTAAAACAGGAAACACTGAAGCAGAAAATACCAATGGTATAAGCTCTGCCATTGTAAATAATTTATAAGATATTTCAAAATGTGCCACAAAACGTAAACCAATTAATTTTGAAACTATGATGTTCCCATAACTCCAAAAGAATACTGAAATACTTCCTATTAATATGAAATATTTATTAGAATGAACTGTTTGAATTAATTGTGATATACTAAATGAAGACAGTATTGACCTATAACGAATAAATACATTGTCTGGCAATCCAAATTGAAAAAATATTATAACAGTAAGGAGTCTTAATAAAACGAGTAAGAAAACAATAACTATAATTGATGCTCCATAAACCCATATATAGTAGGCTAAGATTAATTTCATGAATGCCTCTGTTGAAGTAATAATGAATGTTTTTCTTTGATCATTATTAATCACATTGATATGCTTAGTTACATATAACATATTATCCAAAATGATATTAAATCCAAGAATAAATGAAATTTCATGGATGATTTTTTCATCATATAAATTGGAAACAATAATATTCTGAACAACATAAAATATGATTCCACTAACCAGTTGAACAGAAATAAATAAATTAATATGTGCTATGTTCTTGGAGTCATTCACCATTTTTCTAACAAACCATTGTCCCATTCCAAGAGAAGAAAAAGATAGCATCAACCCATAAAATGTGTTAGAAACGATATAACTGGATAAAACCGATGTATCAAGCTTTCTTGCAAGAATTATAAAAAAAACAGAAAAGACAATATTTTGAAAAAGGGAAGAAACAATACCCCACAGGCTATTCTGAAATACTTTATTTAGTGTAATGAGCTTAAATGAAGATACCAGATTCATATCAATTATTTATACGCTGTCTTGTTGTCGGATACAATAAATGATGCTATTACAATTACCAATAAGGCTATACGAATATCCCCAAGTGAATAGACTGTACTATATCCTATAACCCATGTTAAAAAAGCCAACGTGAATATCAACTTAGGTAAGTAATTAAATTTAACATAATCAGAAATGCCCTTAATTAGCACTAAGATTACAATAGAAATAAGGGGAATAAATCCTAGTAATCCAAACTCAACTAGATTCTTTAAATATCCGCTTTCCGGATGATCGAAAAATGTAACATCATTATCGGCAATCCAAAATTGATCTGGATTAAATATCTCAACGTAATACGAATAATTCCCTAAACCAATTCCATTAACCGGATTATCGTAAAAAATATTTAATGCATCCTTCCATATTTCATTTCTAAAACTAAAAGAGTCATCAATTGTTGCCCTGTTAAAAACTGGAAGATAATCCTGATATAAAAAAAGAGAAAATAGAAAGGCAAACATAAAAAATATAAAAATAATTTTTATCCTGTTGGAAAGTGACGGTATCAAAAGTATAGACGCAACTATAAAACCCAAAATAGGGGCTCTTGCACCTGTGTATAACAAGGCAACCAATGAAACGAAGAAAACAATCAATCCTGGGATTGAAATTTTTGATGAATACTTAGCAAACAGAACCGGGAAACAAAGGGCTGCCAAAAACTGACCATACTTTTGCGGATCCTGGAAATAACTTGGATACCGCGTTATAATCCCACCACTGATATTAATATTAGGAGATTTAGAAAATGTGAAATCAGTTCCAAATAAAAACTGGAAAAAGAGAAAAATGAACGAAAAAACCAGCATCAAACTAAAATAGTGCTGAATACGTTTTACGTAATTGGCATCAGAATTGAAATTATCATAAACTATCCCTGAAAATATAAATAGATTAAATAATTGAATTGAACCACTGGCAAATGATAATGATAGGTCGTTTTCATAAATTGACCTGAAAATGTTTGAAAGAATTAGAATAAAGAACAAATATTTTATTACCTGCTGTGTACTACTGATATTTCGATCAATTTTGTATTTATTATAAAAGAATATTAGGAAAACCAATATTATAAAGTCAAATATCCTGAATGAAAATATACTAGGAAGTAAATCAATACCCATGAATGGAAAAGCGATGAGTATAAAATCAATAAATGCAACATTCCTATCCTTTTTTGTAAGGAACATAAGTGCAATAAAAGCTGAGAAAACAAGTATGGCAATAATTTTTTGAATCATTCGGTATCATTATACTTTTGAAGTTTGCCAAACACCACTCATTCTGCAAATTGTTTCAGGGAATGAAACATGCTCCAATACTTCCATTCTGGGTAATTCATACTGATTCTCAAAACTTCCAGGCGTTATAGGCTTTAATTCTGTGGTAAAGGCCATCGTATAACCAGCCTTTTTAAGAAATTCAACTTCGCGTGTAGAATAAGCTCCGTTAGGATAAGCAAAAGAAGTTACAGGAATGTTGAATATAGTTTCTAGCCTCTCTTTTGATTCAAACAATTCACTATAAACATGTTCATCTGTACAATTGGTTAAGATTGGATGAGAGATTGTATGGCTTCCAATCGTAAGTTGTCCGTCTGATAAGGCTTCCAGAATCTGGTCTTCTGTCATAGCTTCTCTGCCTAAAACAATAGTATTCTTTAGGTTACTAATAATATCCTGAACCCGGGCATGCTCCATTTCTTTCAGTTGGGCAAGCGAAAATGGTATCAATCCTTTTTCCCGGGCTGACTTTACATAAGACCACCAAAATGGAGCACCGTTAACAACCGGCTCAACAGTCAAAAATATTGTTATGGGTATATTTAATCTTTTTACTACCTCTATAATATTTGATTTATTTGATTTCCAACCGTCATCAACTGTTAAAAGAACTGCACCTTTCGGAAAGGGTACAAGGCCAGTTCGAATTCTATCTATGTCATTAAGAGAAATAAAATGAAAACCTTTATTTGAGAGCCATTTTAAACATGATGCAAAAAGCTTTTTATCTGGATTATGGAAGTAAACTGAAAGAATATAATCACCCTTTAATGCCCTATTTACAGATCTTCTTACTCTACCAGTAATAATATACCATACTGATAGAAATAAAGCAGCAAAGTTTCTAATTGAATAAACCATAATAATTTTATATAGCAATTGAAGGCGAATACACCTCAGCATCAGTAGTTTGCCATTGGGGGATTATTTCTACATCTGAAGTATTGATTTCAGAAAGTATCATATATCCTAGAGATGGAAGCTGGAGGCTTATTAGATTATTCTTAAATCCAGAAACTGTTGCTTCGTGATTCAAAAATGGCCCCCTGATGATCCTCACTTTGTCATTTATTTTTACTGGTTGTTTAACGATTCTAACTGAACTGTATTCATGCAAAAAATACCTGATGGCTTCTATTTCTTCATCCTTTATTCTGGCAGGCTTACCCAACCAAAAAACCGGATTAACAATATGGTCTGACATATTTTTGATTGTGAACAATTTGTCTTCCTCAATAAAAATGAAAACATAAGATGGAAAAAGCGGCTCTGAAACAATTTTCTTTCTATCAGACCACTGCCTCATCTTCATATTAAGTGGACAATAATTAACAATATTTTTTTTCGTGAGAGCAGTAGCTACTTTTTTTTCACACCTGGACCTGGTGTAAACAACAAACCACATTTTTTCCATATTATAGTTTTTTCTTTTAAAAACATGGCTTCGCCACATTCAATCACACCTTATGATTTAAATACATATAAAAAAGTCTGATTAGCAATTTTCAGGACCTCAACCTTCTCTGTCCTTCAGTGTAAGAATAACCATATCCATAACTATTTCTGTTTCTAAAGAAACCTCTGTTTCTGATACCACTAAAAATAATTACGGGGTTGCTTAACGGATTTACAACATTATTCTCATCCAGTCTCTGCAGAATATACTTTGGCGAATACCCATGACGCACCACATAAATCGTTGTACTGCAGAATTTTGAAAGATAATTGGCGTCTGTTACCAGTGCAAGCGGAGAACAATCGATAATAACTACATCAAAGTTATGATCCAGGTATTTCAGTAGATCTTCAGTTTTTTTACCATCTATGGTTTCAGATGGGTCATTATCCGATTTGCCAGAAGTTATAAAATACAGATTTTCATATTGGCCAATTTTAATAGGCAGGTCTGCTATGGCCATATTTCCGGAAAGGTAATCACTTACGCCTCTTTTATGTACACTGTCAAATATTTTTCCCAACGAAGATTGATGTAAATCAAAATCTACCAATGCTACTTTTTTACCGGTCATAGAAAAACTAATAGCCAGGTTTGCTGAAATAAAACTTTTCCCTTCGCCTGAAATACTCGATGTAACAAGGATTTTCTTATTAGAACTGTCATTCAAATAATACTGCAAAGCATACCTCAATCTCCTAAACTCTTCAGCCACAAAACTTCGTTTGCCAACCTCTACAGCCAGTGGAGAACTCTTCTTATGATAGCTGATTTCTCCAATTATCGGAATCTTGGTCAAACGCTCTATTTCTGTTCTGAATAAAACACTGGATGCAAGCGTTTCCTTAGCCCCTATAAAGCCAATTGGAAGTCCAATGATAGAAAAAACAGCTATTGCATAAACCAGGTAAGAATTTGGTGCAACAGGTAAATCAGATGACGAGGCTTTGTTGATAACCCTGCTATCAGCAATATTTGAAGCAAATGAAAGTTCACTTTCTTCCCTTTTTTGCAAAAGAAAAGAATAGATTCCACTTTTAATTTCCTGATCTCTGCTTAATTCAAGTAACTCCCTTTCTTTAACAGGAATTGCATATAACATGCCATTGTAGTTGGCATTGGTAAATGAGATATTCTTTTTCGCTGCTTCAAGATTTCTTCTTTGATGCTGAATAATATTGAATATATCATTCTTTATTTTGGATATTTGGTCAGAAACAGAAATAAGAAGTGGGTTATTAACAGCTACGGTTTTCTTCAACCTCTCTCTGTCCAATTCAGTATTATTAAGTGAAGCAAGCAACTGATTTAAAACAGGATCTATATTGCCCAATACAGAAGATTGGATACCAGAGATGTAAGTATTCGCAGATAACTGATTTGAAAGATCATCCATAACGGACATCTGCAAGTTAATGTCACTCAATTTCTTGTCATTATCCCTGACTGTTTCAAGAAATAACTGTCCCTGCTTACTTATATCTACGGCGCCTGTATTAGCCTTATATTGTTCTATTTTTCTTTCTATATCTGTAAGGTCAGCACCAATAACCGATAACCTGTCTTCAATAAATTGAATAGCATTTTTTGCAGCTACATTTTTTTCCAAAATAGCATCTTCATTGTACCGGTTGATAATCTGATTAAGCACATCTTTAGCCAAATCAGGAGTCATGTCTTTATACTCTAGTTCTACTACACTGGATAATTTGTTCGCAGATTTAACCTTAACTGTTTCCAAAACATGCTTTGCAGTTGTTTTGACACTTTGGATATGAAAAGTATAAATACTGTTATTGTCAAAAATAAATTCTTGGTTAGTGATACTTAATTTCAATGGTCCGTATTTTGTATTGATCCACTCACCAGTTCTTCCGGCATATTTGGCATCTATTTCAACACTATCAGCAGAAGCATTAATTTTTAATTTAAGCTCTTTAGGCGAATCCTTCAACTGGTCAGGTAAAGCTGATTCCATTACAAAAGGAGATGATTCATAAATCCTTCTTTTCTTCCATCCTTTTTGTTCATAAATAGGAATATATAATTTAAGTTCCTTAATGATAGACTCAATATTCTGCGTTGACTGTAATACTTCAATCTCGTTTTCAATTATTTTTTTGGATCGCATTAAATTCAGGGATTCCATCAATGACGGATCTTCATATCCTTTCTTTTCATCCTTAATGATTAAAGATGCGGTTGCTCTAAATTTAGGTTGTGCCCATTCTATATATACGAATGCCATTGAAATGAAAAACAAGGATAACAAAAGGAAAACCGGCCAATAAGGTTTATACTTTACAATTATTTCTGCTATCAGACTCTCTTGTGGTTGCTGCTTTTCTATTTTCATAAGAATTTCTTTTTACAATACCCGGTCTAAAACAATTACCATTACAGAAAGCCCAGACATGAATACAGGCAACAACTGGCGTGTTCTACCAACACTTGCAAGCTTATTTTTATTAGGCTCTACGTATATTATGTCATTGGGCCGTAAATAATAGTAAGGGGAGTTCAGGAATGATGCCGCATTGAGATTTATTCGCTTTATTGTTTTCTTGCCATCCGCCTCTCTAATCAATAATATGTTATCTTTTTTCCCATAAATTGTAATATCACCAGCCAGACCAAGTGCCTTCACGAGTGAGATCTTTTCACTGGGAACTGCAATCACAGAAGGTTTGGCAACTTCACCGATTACAGTAACCTCAAAATTGAGGTGTCTAATTGTAACTATCGGATCAATGAGCAATTTCCTTTCTACAATCATCGTGGAAATAAAATCCCTGAGTTCAGATTTACTTTTTGAAACTGCTTTGATATTGCCAAGCATTGGTAATTGAATAAAGCCATTCTCATTAACAAGGTAACCGCCATACTGCATAGTATTTGCACCTGAATTGCGGGAGCCAACTCCTCCATTGGTAGTATTGAATACTGCTGAAGCATCTGCATTTAGACTGGTAATACTAATGTCCAGAATATCATTTTTCTGAATAAGTGCATCCTGCTGTTCTAGGTCACCAGCATAAACTGCTTCCTTTGCCTCATTAAAATAACTGATACGCTGTGCATTGAGACAGGAGCCAAAAATTAACGATATGAAAATCAATTTAAGGTACTCGGGAATTGCAGGCAGCATAATTTCAGTATTTTATTTCTGAAACGAATGTATACCTGAGGTCAAGTTTCGCAGATGACTAAAGTCAATTTATTTCATGAGCAGAATCAAACCAAAACCTGAAACCCTTTATGGTAAAGGGTTTCAGGCTAATTATACAGATAGACTAAAATCTTGGATTAATGACTAAAAGCATATTCATCAGTTATGCCGAATAAAACATTTCGGCTATTCCTGAATTATCTTAACAGTTTTGACGTTTTTGTTTTGCTTCACACGGTATACAAAAGTAAGATTTGCCTGACGTGGACGGAATCCACTGTATCCCTGGAAAGTAAAATTGGTACCTGTTACTGTGGTCCTGGTTTTTCTTGAATTAAATACATCAGTTATATTAAGTGTTAGCGTTCCTTGCTTTTTTAAAATATCATGACTTGCTGATAAATCAGCATAAAATAATCCTGCCCTTCTTCCTTGAACTGTTTTTTGAGCTGCTTCATAATTCATCCTCCATTGAATATCTAGGGCACTGCTTAAGCTGAACCTCGAAGTATGCCTGAGAAACCAACTGTAGGTATCTGCAAGAAAGGTTGGAAGAATGTTTGTGCCATCAATTTTTGCATAAAACAAGTTAAAATTTCCATCCATCCTCAACCATTTGTTAGGTTTTACAGTAGATGTCAACTCAACACCAAAAGCCTTTTCTGACAATAGGTTTTCAGTACGGGTAACTGCATTACCCAGATTATCTACTTTTCTTATCCGATCAATTCTGCCAGTGGTTGATCGATGATACAATGAGGACGTAACTGATCCTTTGTCGAATGTCTTAATATGACCTATTTCAACAACGTCACTGAATTCCGGATTAAGATCCGGATTACCACTGAAGAAGCTTCTGCTGTCAGACAAGGTAACATACGGACTAAGATCATTGTAAAATGGCCTTCGAACTCTCCTGCTGTAACTTAATTGTAATCCGTTTTCTGCAGGTAACTGATAATCAAAATGAACACTCGGAAAAAAATTCAAATAATCCCTGGGATTCACTTCATTGGTTTCCTTTAAAGTGGTAGTAACATCAGTCCATTCAGCCCTTAGTCCAGCCTGATACCCAAAATCTCCTTTCTTGTTGGAAATGATGCCATACAATCCATGAATATTTTCGTCATAAAGAAAGACATTATCCAACCCGGGTATTACGTCAAAAACACCTGATGCGTTTTGCTGGGTAACAAGATAGTCATTGACCATTTTCCTGAAACTCGTTCTTAAACCAGTTTCAAGCTTGCCATCCTTGCCAAACGGATATAGATAGTCTACCTGCAATAACCATTGTTTTTCAAACTCATCATTCAATGACTTTTGATTCAGATACCTGTTTTTAATTTCAGTACCATCGGGAGTGAAACTACTTTGAAGATAAGTTTGGTCTGAATTTTCCCAATAATCAATGTACTTGAACTCACTCGTAATTTCATGTCCCTTTTTCTTAAAACTTTTTTTATGCACAACAGAGAACTCTGAATTGGGCTCATCCTCTTCCTCCAGTTGCTTTCTATTTACATACCCAGTGATGTTGGATTTGGAATTCAGGAAATCATCATACCTGAAATTGCGCTCTCTGCTGGCTAGGCTTCCCCGGTACAAATATGCTGCAGTTAGAATACTCGTTTCATTGAAGAAATAATCTAAACCTGCCCGCACATTGTTATTGAAGGTTCTTAACCGCATGCGATCCTGCTGTTCAAAAAAGAACGTTGAATCTCCGGAAACATAAGACTGTGACACTTTTCCGATTGATGGTTGAATTCTGTGCGCAATGCCGTAATTAACAAAAAAGTTGATTTTGTTTTTCCTGTAATTCAAATTAGCTGCAACACCATAGTTATCTGGATTACCGGTAATCAATTCAAATGAGCCATTGAAACCCTGACGCCTGTCCTTTTTTAATACAATATTGATGATGCCTGCCATACCCTCTGCTTCATATCGTGCAGACGGATTGGTTATAAGTTCTACACGCTCCACCAGGCTTGCCTGCAATTGTTGCAAGCCACTTCCACCTTTTATACTTACCAATCCGGAAGGCTTACCATCAATCAATATCCTGACATTATCGCTGCCCCGCAGTTTTACCGCTCCATCTGGATCAACTGAAACAGATGGTATATTTTGAAGTATATCAGACGCATTACCACCGGCGTTCGCCAGGTCTTTCCCTACATTGAATATTTTCTTATCAAGCGACAACTGCATACTGCTTTTCTCAGCCTGAACGATAATGTTATCAAGCGTCTTTGCTTTTACATCCTTCAAAAACAAAGATCCCAGCTGTATCAGGCTATCGCCTTCCTTCACCACCAGATTCATGATAAGTGGTTCATGTGTAACATGGTAAACCTCCAACCTGTACTTTCCCGGCAAAGCTGAGATACTAAAGCGGGCATCAGCCAGGAGATTATACCCTTTTATCAGGCTGTCTTTCTGCTTCAGCAATACACTTGCAAATGATGCAGGAACACTGTCTCGTGCACCCAAAACAATACCTTTTATCGTTACAGGAGTAAAAGACTGAGACTTAAGGGCTGAATAACTCAGGAGGAAAACAAACAACAGGGATAAAGAAATGTACCGCATCATAGTTAGATGACAATTTAGTTATTTTCTGTCATGTTTTAACATAGAACTACCCATAGTGAAACCTGTGATAATGTTTACCTTTGAAAACAAGAATTGAAAGATGCTGTACCTCCATAAATTATTGCCTTTTTTACTTTCGCCATTTCTGTTGCTCTCTCTTTTGATTGCGGTAGGACTCATCAGAAAAAAGTATCGATTGATCTGGTTTTCGTTGATTACCATGATGGTGTTGTCTACACCCATTGTCAGCAATTATTTCTTTTCCCTCCTTGAAAATGCAGGCAGCAGAAAACAACCAGCAGATATGGTACCCGCTGATGCCATTGTGGTTTTAAGTGGGATGACCCATGGAGTTCCGTCAAAAAGGGGACCAATAAGTGAGTGGCATGACCCTGACCGTTTTTTTGGCGGCATTGAATTGATGAAATCAGGACTGGCACCTAAACTGGTTTTTACCAAAGGAAGGCTGCCCTGGCGGATCGGCCCCACAGAATCTTTTATTTTAGAACAGAAAGCCATTGAAATGGGCATTCTGTCAAACCAGATACTGACAGCTGAAGAGGCTGAAAATACAGAAGAAGAGGCTGAAGCCTTAACCCGGTTGCTGGATGGCAAAGATAATCACATCATTCTTGTTACATCTTCTTATCACATACCAAGGGCAACCATGATATTTGAAAAGGCCGGCTTTAAAGTTCAGCCCTATCCTGTTGATTTCAAAACAGGTGGTAACCGGATTGTTCCTATGGATTTCATACCACGTCCGGACGGACTATCAACGCTGGAGAAGTGTATAAGGGAAACAATCGGAAGGATCTATTACAGGCTGAAATCCTGATTATTGCTGCGCAGCCATAGCTGCTAATATCTCTTTTTCAGATACAGCCGGCTGTTCTATCTTATCCATTTTAACTTCAGTTGTTTCCTCAAAGACATGACCATCTTCATAGCCTACTGAAACATAAACAAATAAATATTGCTTGGTGGCACCCTTGAATGTACCTTTTACTGGAGTACAATCCTTAAAATTGCGTCCAACAGCTAGTTTTACATGGGTCTCTCCTACCCACGTGTTATTGGTGGGATCAATGCCACACCATCCTTTCTGGGGGATATAGGCCTCAACCCATGCATGGGTTGCACCTTCTCCGCGCATGCCGTTTTTATTGGGACAAATATACCCACTCACATAACGGCAGGGTATGCCGATAGTGCGGAGTAACTGTAAAAGCACATGCGCAAAATCCTGACAAACACCTTCCCGCAGTTTCATGATTTCATCTACCGTTGTCTCAATGTTTGTGATCCCTTTTTTGTAGGTAAAATTGTCAAAAATATACCTGCTGGAAGATTCTACCAATTGCCCGATGTTGCGGGTACCGTCATGAATGTCGTTACAGATTTTTATTATTTCCGCTTGACATACAATCTGTTCTGCTTTGGAAAGCTCAAGCAACAAAAGAGATTTTTGTATTTGTGTATACAAGTCAGCAAAGCTGCCCACATTATTTGTGATATCTGTATCCGGAGCAACGGTTCTAACCAATAACCTGCTTTCCACCTTAAGCTCCTGATGGCCCTCCAGCACATTGAAAAATCCTGTTTTGTTACCCCAGTAATCCTGATAAATCTGCATCTCCGGGTCACCAGTTATGATTAGCTCATGCTGAAGCACTTCCTGATCTGATCCCGGCATTGGGTAAATCCGCAGCTCATTCACACTCTCTGAAACTGGAAATTCGTAAAGATATCTTGTAATATGCTGAATCCTGAACAGGGCCATGCTACACGTTTATGCGTATGAAAAGAAGGAATGAGACAACTGATTATGAAAAGTATTGATATTGCTTTGTGTGATATCAAGAAATCCGCGCAGTGTTTGATCTTGCAATGCGTTTTGGTCAGCGTACTGAACATGACTGTGCAACCTTCCAAACAACCGCATCATCTCAGTTTTTTCTGCAGGTTGATTTTGCTCTACCAATTCTTCCAGATGTCTCTTAATCCGCTCCAAACTGTACATGACAGAATGTGGAAATTGACGGTTAAATATCACCTGATCCAGCACATTTTTATCAGTATCACTGCTCCGGTAATTCTTGAGATGAAGTTCATAACCCGAAAGCGTAAACAATAAACTGCGCCAGTAAAGAATATCTCTCTCCTGCTGTTTGGCTGAAGCAATATCATTGAAATGGGTACCTGTAATAGATAAGGTAAGCTGGCACCGCTCAATGTACTTACCCAGGTTCATAAACCCCCATGCCATTCCCCTGGGCATGGTGCTGTCTGTGATTCCTGTGTACAGTAGGCAGTTGGTAAGCAGCGTTTCCATGGTCACCAGCTGCTCACTGGATAAAAGCAGCCTTGTGGTTTTGGGGTTATTAACGAGATGGTAAAGTTGATTGACCTGTTCCCACATTTCCTTGGTTATGTGATCCTGCATCCCTCTGGCATTTTCCCGGGCTTTGTTCAGTATCGATTTCAGTGAATTGTTGTTTTCAGCATCCAGCAAAAGGTATTCAATTGCCTGGTTGGGATTGGCCGTCAATTCCTTGCTGCGCTCGGGAGATATCCCGGAAAAGACACGCATAACAGGCTCCCAACTATTGATACCAGATGAGCCTTTATCCAGAGACAACACATAACTGGTCATTAACATCCGCAACAGCCCCTCCGATCTCTCAAGGTACCTATTCATCCAAAACATGGAATCTGCAATCCTACTCAGCATCGTTCAAATTTTGTTTGAAGGAATCCGTATCAATGACCCAAGTGTCTTTGCTCCCCCCACCCTGAGAGGAATTTACAACAAGTGAACCTTCCCTGAGGGCAACCCTTGTTAAACCTCCTGGAACAATGTCAATTCCCGATGGTCCACATAACGCATAAGGCCTGAGGTCAACATGCCTTGCTTGAAGACAGCCATCAATAAAACACGGAACCGTAGATAGTTTGATGATGGGCTGCGCTATGAATTCCCTTGGAGATTCTTCCACCTTGGCTTTAAAATGCTTAACCTCTTCATCAGTGGCTTTATTTCCCATCAGCATGCCATAGCCACCAGATTGGTTGGTTCCCTTCAGTACCATCTGATTGATTTTGCTGAAGACATATTCACGTTCATCCGCATTGCTCATTTGGTAAGTAGGGACATTCGGCAGGATTGGTTCTTCATTCAGGTAATACTTGATCATATCCGGAACATAAGCATATACAGCCTTGTCGTCTGCCACACCATTTCCTATCGCATTTACAATGGCCACATTACCCTTTCTGTATGCAGCTACCAGTCCGGGTACTCCCAACACACTATCCGGCTTGAAAGTTAACGGATCCAGAAACTCATCATCCACCCTTCTGTAAATAACATCAACCTGTGTGAGTCCGCGGGTTGTTTTCATATAGACCTTGCTGTTATTCACTACAAGATCTGTTCCTTCCACCAGCGGAATACCCATCTGCCTGGCCAAAAATGTATGCTCGTAATAAGCTGAATTGAAAACGCCGGGCGTAAGGATTACGGCAACAGGATTGCTTACAGATCTAGGAGAAAGTGCAAGCAAATTGTTGTGCAGGATGAGCGGATAATTATTAACCATCCTGACATGATTCTCAGATACCTGATCAGGAAACAGACGCTTCGTAACCTCCCTGTTTTCCAGCATATAAGATACCCCCGAAGGTGTTCGCAGGTTGTCTTCCAGGATATAAAACTGTCCTTCATCCCCGCGGATAAGGTCTATTCCTGAGATATGTACATAAATCCTGTGTGATACATCAATACCGGCAACTTCACGGGTGTAATGCGGACAAGAAGCAATGAGCGCATGTGGAATTATGCCATCGTGCAGAATTTGCTGTTCATGGTAAATATCATGCAGAAACATATTAAGCGCCTTGAGACGCTGTTTGATTCCACGTTCAATATGATCCCATTCTGAAGAGGTGATTATTCTGGGGATGACATCAAAAGGAAAAATCCTTTCAATGCCGGCATCATCACTGTAAACCGTAAAGGTGATGCCTTGATTCATAAAGAGCTCACCGGCATGCATGTGTTTCTGTTTCAGTTCATCTGACTTCAGATGAGACAAAGACATCATCAGCTTACTGTAAGGCTCCCTAACTGAATTGTCCCCAAGCATCTCATCCCATGCGCCAGAGCGCAGGTAGTCCGTGAGCATTGCCTGGATGGTCATAGTTCTTTGTTTAAATAGAAAATGGTTGCTACAATACCTCTAAAGGATAATTGGCAACCATCTTAATGAAGATACTGAAAAAAATCGGGATTTCAATGCCAACACCTAACTTTATTCGAATTACCTAATTGCCGCTTCATGAAAGTATTTTTGGCTTTCGCCATATCACAACGCGCTTAATGTATTATAAGTTGCACGTTAGAATCATTCTCCTTTACGCAATTTCTCCATTTCCAAAAACAGGCTGATCAAAGGCCCTATTGTCTTCAAGTCATCTGAACGCTGGGGCTCATTGACATAATATGTATAGGTCCCGGGCCGATATGGAATTCCGCCGAGTCCTGCACCGCTGCACGAATGGTGAATATGGGGCAAGCCTTTCTGATCAACGGTGATGAAGGTTTTAAGCAGTCCTTTGTATGCCTTTTCCAATGCCGGCTTCAGCACATCAGGCAACCATCCTTTGTTCAATCCTTTTGCAAGTGCATACGTAAACATCGTTGATCCGGAGGCTTCCAGATAGTTTCCCGGCTGATCTCCCTTGTTGGGTATCTGATACCAAACACCCGATTCAGGATCCTGATACCTAACTACAGCTTGCAACATATCATTTAAAATCCGGATGAGTTCCCCACGCTTGGGATGCTTCTCCGGAAAAAGCTCAAGTATATCCACCAGGGCCATGGCATACCACCCCATGGCACGGTTCCAGACCTCAGGTGATCGACCTGTAACCGGATTAGCCCATCCCTGTTTTTTACTTTCGTCCCAGCCATGGTACAGCAATCCAGTCTGGGGATCTTTCATGTGTTTCTCCATCCAGATCAGCTGATTGGCAATGTCTGAAAATACATCCTGCTGAAATGCATGGGCATAGGAGGCATAAAAATAATCCAACATATAGGCGCCATCCAGCCACATCTGGTAAGGATATTTGTACTTGTGCCAGAAACCACCTTCCTTGGTGCGGGGCTGCCACTGTATTTGTTCCCACAAATGGTCCATAGCTTTCCTGTACTTAATGGCTTCGGTTTTTTTGTACAACTCAAGCAGGATTAGTCCTCCAGTTAACTGATCAGAATTATACTCCAGTGGCTGATAGGTGCGGATACTGCCATCCTCGCCAATAAAATGATCGATGATTTTCCTTGTATAAGTGAATAGTGACTGGTCACCTGTTCTCTCCCATAAACGCAGGATCCCTTTCAATGCTACTGCTTCTTCGTAATTCCAGACAGCGGTGCGTTTGGAAGGATCATTCCCTTCTTTATCCTGCATCATGTGCTGAACGAACTTCTTCACCACAATGGAATCAGGATAGGTTGTCATGATCATTTGAGCGAAACCCCTGGCCCAATCTAAATTCCCCTGAGGTCTAATATCCTGAGCAATCAGCTCTTTTGTTGAAAATATGCCAATTGTCAAAATGAGTATCCATTTTTTCATAACCCAAAATAATAAAAAGAATTTAACGGATTTAATTTCCCCTGGTCGAATGTATCGCTATTTTTGGCTTCACAAATTAACTACAATGGTAACGCTAAAACTTCTATCTGCCCTTCTTCCGATTTTGATGGGCATCGCTGTAATCATCGGCATGCAAAAGTACAGTGATTGGAAACATAGTCCGAGAGGAGTTTCACCGTCTTATTTTGCTTCTGTGGCCTTACTTTTTGCACTCTTTCTAAGTCTTGTTTTTTCTGAAGTGTGGAACAAAGTCTCCAAAACAAATGCATTGATGACTGAACAGGCTAATTCCATGCGTGCATTGCTGCGGATGACAGAACCACTTGGTCCTGATTCAATAAGGGTTGCCAATGCCGTAAAAAACTATATTCAAAAACTTAAAGAACAGGAAGTCAATGACGATATGCTGGGCGGAAGCGGATACACCAATTACAAAGTTCAATCTTTTTCAAAAAAAACATTTCAGGAGTATTATTTGATTGCATCAGATGATAAATACTTTGCCGGTCATACCGGAATGCAACAGGCATTTTATACCGAACTTGAAAACATACGACAATCCTGGTTTGAACGGCGTGAATTGCGAAAGCAACATATACATGCAACTAAAATTGCCGTTTTATTCATCTTCGGACTTTTCACCCAGATTGCCATTGCCTTATCTCATATAGGAAACAAGAATGCTTTGCGGGCAACAATCATCCTATTCAGTCTGGCTTTTGCTTCTGCAATTGCTTTATTGGCTTATATAGACAACCCGCATCAAACCTCATACCTGGTTCAAATTGATGTGCTAAGCGATATCAGGTAACTGCATCTCCCATCAATGCTTAACCAGGCGTTTGACAGTTGATCTTCCTGACATATCCACAAACCGCATGATATAAACACCCCTGGGTAGTTTTTCCAGGTTAATGTATTGTGGATATCCGGGCATTATTTTAGCGCGGTAGAAAGTCCTGCCAAACTGATCCAGAAGCTCAAGGTCACTGTTTTCCTTTACCTCTACCTGAACCTGATTGACTGCAGGATTTGGCCAGATGCGTATTGTCTCCCCGCTCGAAAATTCTACAAATTTTACTGCTGACAAACCATACTGTCCACTTAGGTCTACCTGCTTAATCCGGAAATAAACCAGTCCGCTGAAAGGCTGTAGGGAACTGTATGTATACCGACCAGTATGACTGCCACCTTCATGAATGTCTATCTGTCCGAGTTTTCGCCATTGCATGCCGTTGGTACTGCTTTCAATTTCATAAGCAAGCGTATTGACTTCATCAGCAACCTGCCAGTCGAGTTTCAATTGCCCCTTTGCGTCCTTACCTGCACTGAAACCCAGCCATCGGACAGGTAGCAGGCAAATCTCACTCATATCAAAAACGGCTATGGGTGAGGTGAATGAACCTTCACGGATGGCCACATTGAACATCCTTGCCCCTACGGTAGGTGTGAGGGATGTATTTTGATAATACAGGGAATCCAGTAACATTTCAGCCTGAGCTGTAGTCATGATGCCCGATAACTTCCGCAAACTGATTGTATTGACATTCGGTGCCGTTGACCTTACAGCAATATAGCTAACGCCTCCAATAGTAAAGTTCTTGTTGATCACTGCAGCGGTAAAGCCAAGCCTGATGCTGTCTGATGGGGCACTGGCAGTGCCTTTGGGGAACAGCACCTCACTGTTGCTGTTCTGAATCATGGCCGGATCATAGGTAATGATAATTTCATCAATAGCTCCCGATGAACTGGTTATATTGTCAAAACCTGGACCATTTGTGAATCTTTTAGTACCCGAACAGGCACCATTTACATTACCAAAACCAGGCGTTTGTGTATTGAGGTCAAGACCAGGTGTAGTATAGATGATCACATTTGAAAAGACCAAGTTGGAAAAATCTAGGAAGAAATAGGCAGGACCTGAAGCATCAGCACCTACCATGATTTCAAAATCACTGACCATGGAATATTCCACCCTGACCCTGTTGACGGGATCTGTGACCGTTGCTACGTTGGTTGCGCTGTTAGACCTGAATTTGGTAAGTCCAGAAGCCGGATTGAATGATTGGGTAACATTGGTGGTAGTTCCAAGCGCAACTGATGCAAATCCCCCGAACTCATTGTATTGGTTGGAAGAAGCTCCACCGTTACCATCAATATCATAGGTGTTCAATCGCACATTTTGCAGCACCACTTTTGCACCAGTATGGGTCGTATTGTTATAGCTGCCACCCAGAATAAATTCAAATTTGAACTTAACATTGCCTCCCCCATTGTTGAAAGTGACAGTAGGAGCAAAGAACCTATCCAGGTTGGCTGTCATGCTTCCGCCGGTTGCCACATTGGACGCATAGTCAAAAGGTATTGTTCCTGGTGCTGAGCCAGCGGGCAGTGCAAAACTACCATTGGTGATGCTAACAGTCCGAATGATACAATCGATGGGTTGTCCGCCAATAGTTATTACATTGGTATACAACGTAACATTGCCTACTGCAGAACCATTGGTTCCTACTTTGTGGATTTTGTTAGCGGCAGTAAACTGGAAGGTGCCGAAACCGACATTGAAAATGGGCTGTGCATGTAATTGTGATACAGACAGCATAGATAAACTGATTACCCCAATAATAAGGGCAACCAAGGCCTTTGCGGGACTGGTTTTCATGGTACGACGGATTAGGAGGGGTGTCAAAGAAAGCCTTCAACACACACTTATAACGCCGACCTTTAACTTAATATTGTGATTTCATTAGAATTTGACAGACAATAAGCTAATGATTAGGTAATACTACTCAATCACTTTAGTTTTCCAGAACCATAAACGTACTTTCCGTTCACCACGGTATGCAAGACCTTGACATCTTTAATTTTTTCAGGTGCTATTTGCTGGATGTCCTGATCCAGCACTGTAAAATCTGCATAGTTGCCCACTTTAAGTACACCGGTTTTGCCATCGAGAAAAGATGCAAAAGCATTCCCTGTTGTATAAGCCCTGATGGCCTCCTCAACTGTCATCTTTTCAGCGGGATACCATCCATCCGGATTCTTATTATCGCCTGTACGTCTTGTAACAGCGGCATAGATTCCGAGCATGGGATCTACGGGAGCCACGGGCCAGTCTGAACCAAAAGTGATCACAACCTTGTTTTCAAGCATGCTGCGAAATGCATATGTTCCTTTTAATCTATTGGTATCCAGCCTTTTATAGGCCCAAATTCCGTCATCTACCAAGTGGTATGGATGCATGGAAGCTACAACCTGCTGGCGGGCGAAATTACTGATAGCATCCTTCGTAACATGCTGTGCATGTTCAACGCGGAACCGCCTGTCTCTTTCACCATTGACGTTCCTGGCTTCATCATACACCCCAAGGATAAAATCATTGGCTTTGTCGCCGATGGCATGCACTGCCACATGGAGTCCGGCTTTATCTGCCCCTAGAACCCATTTGCGCAGATCTGCCGTATCCGTTATGTTCAATCCATGTGAATGGGGATCATCAAGGTAGGGCTGATGAAACCAGGCTGTAGTAGAGCCTAGTGACCCATCCACATAGCCTTTGAGTCCGCCCCAGTGAACCATATCATCACCCCTTCCGTTTTTTTGCACGAAGGTGTCGAGCTGCTGCCAAGTAGCCAGCGGCACGAAGGAATACATGCGGAGTTTCATATTGCCGGCGGCTACTGCCCTGCGGTAGGTTTCCAGGTCTTTCCAGCCACCATAAGAACCCATATCATTAGCCTGGGTAATACCCCTTGAAAGGGCATGTTCAGACGCTGCCTTCAGGTATTCATCCAGTTGTTCAGGTGTTGGATCAGGGATGACTTTGAGGATAAGGTTCATAGCAGCATCCTTGAAGATACCAGTGGGTTCGCCTTGCGCATCTTTCACAAGCACTCCCCCAGCAGGAGAAATGGTGGTGGCTGTGACACCGGCAAGCTGCATGGCCTTGCTATTGGCAAAAGCCATGTGTCCATCGTAACGGGTGATAAACAACGGATGATCTCCTGTTACGGAATCAATCCACGCTTTTGCCGGCAACTCACCACCCCAGTTTTCATGGTCCCAGCTACCTTCCATAATCCAGGTATCATCGGGGTGAGCTGCGCTGAACTCACTGATTCTTTTAATGAATTCTTCGCGTGTCATGGCGTCTTTCAAATGCACACTGGATAATCCGTAACCTGCAGAAAGAAAATGTGTATGATTATCTGTGAAACCCGGATATACCCACTTTCCCTCGAGATCGACTTTCTCTTTACCGCTGAATTTTGCAGCATCATCCCCTACGTAAATAATCTTTCCATCTTTCATGGCAATGACGGTTGCCACCGGATTGCTTACATCACCCGTCCATATTTGTCCGTTTACATACACACTGTCTGCCTGATCACCGGAACAAGCACTAATGAGAACGATGCAAAACAACACGATTAACCTGGTCATGGGGCAAATATTTTTGTAAAAATAAACGATTTGGGAAGTAAATGCATTATTGGTGAAAGGTAACCCACTGAAAAAGATATCAGCAAGGAATAAATAGTAACTTTAAAATGATGAATTCCCGCCTAACCATAATGCTCTTTTGTTTGCTGCTGGTGCTGGCCTGCTCAAAGGAAGTGATGGACATGTTCCGCGGATTTGAAAAACCGATACATTTTCCGGAACCAGTGTACAATATGACAAAAAACCCGGTTACGGCAGCGGGATTTGCATTGGGGAAAATGCTTTTTTTCGACAGTACGCTGTCTGTTGATCAGTCGACCAGCTGCGGATCCTGTCACATGCCTTCATCGGCTTTCACCCACCATGAACATGATTTCAGTCACGGACTTAACGGTGCCCTTACAACCCGCAATGCTCCTCCCCTTTTCAACCTGGCATGGAGCAACAGCTTCATGTGGGACGGCAGTGTAGCTGAACTGGATATGCAGCCGGTAAAACCGCTGACCAACCCCATGGAAATGGGGATGCAGATGCCTGAAATACTGCGTATGCTCAATGCTTCCAATATGTACCGCCGCATGTTTGCTGAAGCTTTTGGAACACCTGTGGCATCAGAAGAAAAAATGATGAAAGCATTGTCTCAGTTCATGCTGATGCTGGTAAGCAACGAATCTCGTTACGATAGCATTCAAAGAGGCTCAGCCTCGTTTACACCGCTGGAAAACGAAGGCTACCGGTTCTTCCGGCAACACTGCAACAGCTGTCACCGGGAACCACTGTTCACAGATAATCAGTTTCACAATACCGGTTTGCCTGCTTCAAATGTGGCCGACTCCGGAAGGTTTTTCACCACCCGCAACATCAGAGACCTTTTTGCATTCAAAACACCTAACCTCCGTAACCTGACCTACACCAAACCTTTTATGCATGATGGCCGCTTTTCCACAATAGACCGGGTGTTGAATCATTACCAAAAATCCCTTCCCATTATGCCTGAAGACCGTATTAGCCTGAAAGCCTTTCTTAAAACACTGGATGACCCTGCATTCATCCGTGATCCGCGTTTTGCCGGTGGCGGGCATCACTAATTTCTTCGGGATGACCAAAATCACCTTTTACGCCATGCACTGGCATTAGCTTTGCTGCAAACAATCACCATGATTACCCACTATCCCATCCTGGTTGTAGGAGGTGGTAATGCCGGCATCTCGGTATCGGCACAACTGCTGAATAAAAACAAAAATCTACAACTGGCCATCATCGAACCATCAGACAAACATTACTACCAGCCAGCTTGGTCGCTGGTAGGAGCAGGCATCTTCAACAAAGCCAAAACCGTACGCAGTGAAGCCAGTGTAATACCAAAGGGTGCAACCTGGATCAGGGATGCCGTCACTTCATTCAAACCGGATGAAAACAAGGTGTACCTTAACAACGGAATCAGCCTGACATACGACTACCTCATTGTGGCACCGGGTATTCAGCTGAACTGGGGAGAAGTCAAGGGGCTGAAGGAGAACCTGGGCAAAAATGGAGTATGCTCCAATTATGACTTTCGCTATGCAGATTATACCTGGACCTGCATACAGCAAACACATAAAGGCAAAGCCATCTTCACCAATCCGCACACACCTGTGAAATGCGGTGGTGCACCACAGAAAATCATGTACTTAGCAAGTGACTATTTCAGGAAACAGGGCCGCGACCAACAAATAGAAGTGGCCATGTGGACAGGCGGAACACGCGTATTTGGTGTACCCAAATATGAAGAGGTGCTGAAGGGCATCATCGCAGAACGGCACATCAACATGCAGTTCCACCAAAAACTGGTGGAAATTGACGGCGAAAATAAAAGGGCGAAATTTATCGGTATTGGGGAACAGAACAAAGACATAGAATCCTGGGTGGATTTCAGCATGATTCATGTAACGCCGCCTCAGTCTGCTCCGGACTTCATACGGAACAGTCCGCTCGCCAACACTGCGGGCTGGGTGGATGTGGACCGCTTTACTTTACAGCACAGTAAATACAAAAATATATTCTCCCTTGGAGATGCTTCTTCACTGCCCACCAGCAGAACAGGAGCAGCCATCCGCAAACAGGCACCAGTACTGGTCAAAAACCTGATGGCTGCCATGCAGGGCAAACCCTTGGAAGCCCGTTACAATGGCTATACCAGCTGTCCAATTATTACGGGTTACGGTAAACTCATGCTGGCTGAATTTGATTACGACAATCAACCTGCCGAAACCTTCCCATTCAACCAGGCCAAAGAAAGGTGGAGCATGTTCATGCTGAAGCGGTATATTCTACCCTGGTTATACTGGAACGAAATTCTACCGGGCAGGATGTAACCTGGCGATGGCGTATCTTTAGGGCAAACAACCATTTGTATTCCCGTATGATACGTCCATTCCTATTCATCCTGTTCTTTATCGGCACTTTATCGGGCTTTTCACAGTCTGCTTTCAACATCATCCCCAAACCTGAATCAGTAATTCCCGGAAAGGGGTTTTATGTATATGGTCCGCATACCCGAATCTATGCCAGCAAGCCCTTTCTGGCTGCCGCAAAGCTCTTGGGAGAAACCATGAAGTTACCTGCAAATCATGTGGCTGTTTGGCAAAAGGGAATGATCGTTCCGTCTGGTTCAGTTGTTTTTGAAAAAACAGCAGGAAAGTCGGAAGACAGCAGCGCCTACCGGATTGATATCAAAACCGGTGTAATCCGCATCAGCAGCACTGGATATACTGGCGCCCTGTACGCCATGCAAAGTATCACCCAGTTGATACTGACCAGCACCCAAACAAATGGGATTCCCTGTGCAACCATTGCAGATAAGCCGAGGTTTGGTTACCGCGGACTCATGATGGATGTTTCCAGGCATTTTTATCCGCCTTCGTTTGTCCACAAAATGATAGACCTCATTGCCTTATACAAACTGAACACCCTGCACCTC
>JBDLUZ010000008.1:0-21697 GCA_039805045.1 Bacteroidota bacterium
TATGTAAGCGATTCCATTGGAAATACCTTTGCCCGGACAGATAGCCTGAAATTTGGTTCTAAAAAGAATATGGACTATGGAAGCATGGATATCCGTATTGAAAACCTGGATACCACACAACACCCTATTCTGTACTTACAGAAAGACAATGTTGTAGCTTACAGGCAGCCATTAACCTCGAATCGTTTTACAATAAAACTTTTCCCTCCGGGAGAATATGAGATCAGGGTGCTGATGGATACCAATAACAATGGAAAATGGGATACCGGAAATTACTGGAAAAAATTACAACCTGAGAAAGTAGTATCCCGAAAACAACGCCTGCAAATCAGGGCAAACTGGGATAACGAACTCAAACTGGATATGAAAGCTTTTTAATCAACAGCATGAACCTCTCATCACACCTGCTGGAATCTGCTGTAAAAGAATTTGCTCAGCTTCCGGGAATAGGCAAGAAAACTGCCCTAAGATTGGTACTTCACCTGCTCAAACAGGAAGAAAGCATCGTTGTGCAGTTCAGTGAAACTATCACCAGGATGCGCAGGGAAATAAAGTTTTGCAAGAACTGTCACAATATTGCCGATCAGGACCTCTGCACGATATGCAATAATCCGTCCAGAAAAAAAGAGACCATTTGTGTAGTGGAAAATATTAGAGATGTCATTGCGATTGAATCCACTGAACAATACAATGGCTTATATCATGTGCTGGGAGGCGTAATATCTCCGCTTGACGGTATCGGTCCGGAACAATTGACGCTTGAAACACTCTCTGGTAGAGCCATGAACGGAGACACAAAAGAGATTGTATTCGCACTGAGTCCAACCATTCAGGGTGATACAACCATATACTATATCCGAAAAAAACTCAACAACCCCGAACTCAGGTTTACAACTATCGCACGTGGTATTTCATTTGGTGGCGAACTTGAATATGCTGATGAAATGACCCTTGCAAAAAGTATCAGGAACAGGTTACCGGTAGACAGCTATCTGCAATAAAACTACTATCATCCACGTTTCAGGCTAATTGCGGCTTCCCCAAATTATTATTACCTTTGCACCCTGTTTATGAAGGACATCCACACATTACTGAAAGAAAAAATACTGGTGATAGATGGTGCTATGGGCACCATGATACAACGGTATAAGTTGAATGAAGCAGATTATAGGGGACAACGGTTTGCAGACTGGCCTTCTGACCTCAAAGGCAACAACGACCTGCTTTGTCTGACACGCCCGGATATCATAACGGATATCCACCTGGAATACCTGGAAGCGGGTGCAGACATCATAGAAACAAATACTTTCAATGCACAAAAGATATCCCTGGCTGATTACAACATGAGCCACCTTGCTGCTGAAATTAATACTGCAGCAGTAGACTGTGCACGCAAAGCCGTTAACCGCTTTCTGGAAAAACACCCTGAAAGACGTATTTCAGGTGGTCCATTTGTGGCAGGTGCAATCGGTCCGATGAATAAAACGCTTTCCCTCTCTCCCGATGTTAATAACCCGGGATTCAGGTCAACCCACTTCGATGAAGTAGCAGAAGCTTATTACGAACAGGTGAAAGCACTTGCTGAAGCCGGAGCAGACTTGTTGCTGATAGAAACCATATTTGATACATTAAATGCAAAAGCAGCCATTTTTGCATTAAAAAAATATTTCCGCGACCATGAAATCCCGGAACTGCCACTCATGATCAGTGGAACGATCACAGATGCGTCTGGCAGAACTTTAAGCGGACAAACACTCGAGGCCTTTTATACCAGTGTTGAACATGCCAATCCACTGAGTATTGGACTGAATTGCGCCCTGGGTGCAAACCAGATGCGCTCTCATATTGAAGAACTATCACAAATTGCCTCCTGCTTTACCTCAGCATATCCCAATGCCGGGCTCCCAAATGCCATGGGTGAATACGATGAAGAACCGGCCGAAACAGCACATTTCATTGAAGAATGGGCTGAAAATGGATTTGTAAACATCGTAGGTGGCTGCTGTGGTACTACTCCCGATCACATCAGACATATTGCCGAAAAAGTAAGTAAAATTCAGCCCAGGCCTCAACCCATCGTTGACAAAGCTTAGGAATACAAAAACAATGGCAGAACAAATACACATCAAACCCTATATGCGGCTGGCCGGACTGGAACCGCTTGTTATTCGTCCGGAAACAAACTTTGTAAACGTTGGCGAACGTACCAATGTAACAGGGTCCAGGAAGTTCGCGAGACTGATCAGGGAAGAAAAATATGAAGAGGCGCTTGGTATTGCCAGGCAACAGGTTGAGAGTGGCGCACAGATCCTTGATATAAACATGGATGATGCCTTGCTGGACGGACAAAAAGAAATGGTGACCTTTCTGAACCTCCTGCAAAGTGAACCTGATATCGCCCGGATACCCGTCATGATTGACTCATCCAAGTTCTCTATCATCGAAGCAGGCTTAAAATGTGTACAGGGTAAATGCATAGTCAATTCAATCTCCCTCAAAGAAGGAGAAGATAAATTCAGGGAACAAGCCATCATCTGCAGAAGTTTTGGTGCGGCAGTGATTGTCATGGCTTTCGATGAAAATGGCCAGGCAGATACACTTGAAAAAAGAATATCCATAGCAGACAGGGCATTTGCCATCCTGACTGAACAGGTTGGTTTCCCCGCATCAGATATTATTTTTGACCTCAATGTTTTTGCAGTTGCTACTGGCTTGGAAGAACACAACAACTACGGCGTTGACTTTATAGAAGCAACACGTATCATCAAATCAAAATACCCACAGGTAAAAATTTCAGGCGGTGTAAGCAACCTTTCATTCTCATTCAGAGGCAATGACCATGTGCGGGAGGCCATGCATTCCGTTTTCCTTTATCATGCCATCCGGGCTGGTATGGATATGGGCATTGTAAATGCAGGACAGCTTGTGGTCTATGACCAAATTGACCCTGAACTCAAAACACTTTGTGAGGATGTCATCCTCAATAAAAACAACGATGACAACAGTGCCACTGAAAAATTGATTGTTTTTGCTGAAACTGTCAAACACAAAGGACAAACCACAGAGGAAAAAGGCGAACAGGAATGGCGAAAGGAGTCAGTGGAAGAACGCTTGAAATACGCCTTAATCAATGGTATCACCGAATTCATTGAAGCAGATACGGAGGAAGCCAGGTTAAAATACCCAAGACCACTTGAAGTGATTGAGGGTCCGCTTATGGACGGCATGAACGTTGTGGGCGACCTTTTTGGAGTTGGCAAAATGTTCCTTCCCCAGGTAGTCAAAAGTGCCCGGGTAATGAAGAAAAGTGTTGCCGTGCTAACCCCTTTCATAGAAGCAGAAAAACAAAATACATCATCAGCAGGAAAAATATTGCTCGCAACCGTCAAAGGCGACGTGCATGATATTGGAAAAAATATTGTGGGTGTGGTATTGGGTTGCAATGGCTATGAAATCATCGACCTGGGCGTAATGGTGTCGGCAGACAGGATATTGGATGAAGCTCAAAAACATCAGGCAGATATCATTGGCTTAAGCGGACTCATCACACCATCACTTGATGAGATGGTTCATGTTGCCAATGAAATGAAAAGGAGAAATATGCAACAGCCCCTGCTGATAGGTGGTGCAACAACTTCACGGATGCATACAGCACTTAAAATTGCTCCTGCATATGCCATGGGTGTTGTGCATGTGCTTGATGCATCAAGAAGTGTTTCTGTTGCAGGCTCACTGCTTAACAAAAACAAGGAAGGGTTTCTTACTGATATTGACACTGAATACGACAGACTCCGAACTGAATTTGCAAACAAAAAGAGCAACAAAGAATTAATCAATTATGCTGATGCCGTAGCAAATAAGTTCAGGGCAGACTGGACAAATACTACATTTATTGAACCCTCATTTACTGGTAAAAAAGTAATCCCCGATATCAATATTGTATCACTTATTCCCTATATCGACTGGACGCCTTTCTTCATTGCATGGGAATTACACGGAAAATATCCTGGAATTTTAACTGATGAAAAAGTGGGTGAAGCCGCCTCCAAACTTTTCCAGGATGCCCAAAACATGCTTCATCAAATTGTTGAAGAAAATTGGCTGAAACCAACAGCTGCAATCGGATTCTGGCCTGCCAATAGCAACGACAGAGACACAGTAACCCTTCTGGATACTGTAAACAACAATGAAATAAACCTGGAATTCCTCAGGCAGCAGGCCAAAAAAGCATCAGGCCAGCCAAACCTTTCATTAGCCGATTTCATTGCACCTACTGCCACAAATCAACAGGATCATATCGGCGCATTTGCCGTAACCATCCATGGAATTGAGGAACATATCAGCCGCTTCGAAAGTGAGCATGATGACTACAATAAAATATTACTCCAGGCACTGACAGACAGGCTTGCTGAAGCATTAGCGGAATACCTGCATCAAAAGGTCAGAACTGAATACTGGGGATATATCGGAGAGGAAATGCTCAGCAATGAAGAGTTGATACATGAGGATTATTCAGGCATCAGACCCGCACCTGGATACCCTGCCTGTCCTGACCACACTGAAAAATATAAACTGTTTGCACTATTAGATGCAGAAAATAGTGTGGGCATAACGCTGACCTCCTCTCTCGCCATGTATCCTGCATCTTCAGTATGCGGATGGTATTTTTCACACCCGGACTCTAAATATTTCGGCATTGGAAAACTCAATCAGGATCAAGTGGCAGATTATGCAGAACGGAAAAAGATGAGTATGGAAGAGGCCACAAAATGGCTAAGACCTCAACTTGAGAGTTAGGCTAAAAACAACAGCAGAAGATTTATGCGCATCATTTCATATAATGTAAACGGGATTAGAGCAGCAATTAAGAAAGGTTTTATAGAATGGTTACAAACGGACCCTGCTGATGTCATCTGCCTGCAAGAAACAAAAGCAGTAAAAGAAGATATTGATACGGCAGCAATCAATGCGCTTGGATACCATGATTATTGGTACAGCGCAAGCAGTAAAAAAGGATACAGTGGTGTAGCCGTATTTACAAAAATCAAACCTGACAAGGTTGAAAATGGTAACGGACATGCGCAAAGCGATGATGAAGGCAGGGTCATTCAACTGCATTTCGGAAAGTTACTGCTGATTAATGCCTACTTCCCATCTGGTACATCCGGCGAGGAAAGACAGGCATTTAAAATGGTTTGGTTGCATGAAATGTTGCCTTATCTCAATAAAATAAAAAACAACCATGAAGGCATCATCTTATGCGGAGATTACAACATCGCCCACAAAGAGATAGATATTCATGATCCAAAAGGCAATAAGAAAAGTTCTGGCTTCTTGCCTGATGAAAGAGCTTGGATGGATGATTTCTTTGCCAGTGGGTGGACGGACAGCTTCCGGGAAATACATCCCGAACCTCACCGTTACTCCTGGTGGAGCCAGCGGTTCCCCAGCGTCAGACTAAATAACAAAGGTTGGAGAATCGATTATATCAATTGTACTGAAAGTTTAAAGGACAAAATTAAAGATGCAGATATATTGACCGACATCAAACACAGCGACCATTGTCCCGTTTACCTTGAATTGAAGTAAGCATATGATAATTTACAACATAACCTATGCTGTACCACACCCGATAAGAGAATCGTGGCTTGAATGGATCTATACAGAACACATTCCTGAAATTCTTGCCACAGGATGCTTTCAGCGTCACAGCCTATTACAATTACTGGAAGTGGATGAGTCGGAATTCAGAACCTACGCATTGCAGCTTCATGCCACAACAGAGTCTGATTACCGTACCTATCTCCAGCAATTTGCTTCACCTTTACGCAAGCGGGCTTCCGATAAATGGGGGGAACAGGTAATTGGATTCAGAACGTTGATGTCAGTTTTACAATAACGCAATGAAAATAATGCCAAAATGGCTAAGATGCAGAACTGGCTTGCATTTGGGCATAAAAACGTGAAGAAAAAAAATTTTGTTTGATTAAAAAAGCCTCTAAATTTGTTACTATACAAATCAACTAAATCTCCAATTTATGAACAAAGCTGAATTGATAGCCAAACTCGCTGATGATGCTGGCATCACCAAAAGACAGGCCAATGATACCCTGGATTCTTTTATCTCTGCAGTTACCAAGACCCTGAAAGGTGGTGGTAAAGTAACCCTCGTAGGATTTGGTACTTTCTCTGTAACCAAAAGAGCTGCCCGTACCGGACGCAATCCTCAAACAGGTGCAGTCATCAAAATCAAAGCCAAAAAAGTAGCACGTTTCAAAGCTGGTAAGGAACTTTCTTCTAAGATCTGAACCAACATAAAAAGATAAAAAAGCAAGACGCTTGTCTTGCTTTTTTTTTCCAATCACTTAAATAAAAATAAAATGGGAAGAGGCGACAAAAAAACAAAAAAAGGTAAAATTTTTAAAGGCTCATTTGGTAAGTCAAGGCCTGCAAAAACCACCAAGAAGTCAGCTCCGGCAAAACCACAGGCCTGATCTAAAATCAATAGTATTTTGAAGCAGGGCTGAAAACCAAAAGGTCAGCCCGCTTCTTTACTATGATTATGGTGCTAGTCTATCTATCAACCACTGATGTTCATCCTTCCTGTACCTGATACGGTCATGCAGTCTTGAAGGTCTTCCCTGCCAGAATTCTACCATCTCGGGTACAACACGGTACCCACCCCAGTGTGCTGGTCTGGGTACAATTCCATTAGCATATTTTGCAGTTACCTCATCCAGATTTTGATCGAGCATAGATCTGCTGCTGATTACTGTACTTTGCGGCGATGCCCAAGCACCCAATCGGCTTCCAATGGGCCTACTCAAAAAATATTCATCACTTTCCGATTCACTTACCTGGATGCAGCTCCCCTCTATCCTTACCTGACGTTCGAGCTCTTTCCAAAAGAAGACCAATGAAACATAAGGATGTTGACTTATTGATTTTCCCTTATCACTGAGGTAATTCGTGAAAAAAACAAAACCGCTATCATCAAAACCTTTTAACAAGACGATCCTTGCGGAAGGTTTTCCATCAGCATTTACTGTTGCCAATGTCATGGCATTGACTTCATCGATTGAAGACGAAACAGCTTCTTTCCACCATTTATCGAATTGCAACACAGGTGTTTCTGCAACATCTGCAAGATCAAGCGATTGCAATTGATAATCCTTCCTGATTGATGATATACTCATCAGTTACCAATATGTTTTAAATGTTATTATTTAACCAGTGTACCAATCTGTTCTCCAAGGATTAACTTTTTCAAATTACCTTCCTGGTTCATATCGAATACAATTATGGGAAGATTGTTTTCCATACATAATGTAAAGGCGGTCATATCCATGATCTTCAGGTTCTTATCTATACATTCTTTGAAAGAAATTGTATCGTATTTAGTAGCGGTTGGATCTTTTTCAGGATCAGCGGAATAAATCCCGTTTACCCGCGTGCCTTTTAAGATAACATCCGCACCGATTTCAATGGCCCGCAATGAGCCGGCTGTATCTGTTGTAAAATATGGATTACCTGTTCCTGCACCGAATATGACAATCCTGTGCTTCTCAAGATGACGAATGGCTCGCCTGCGGATATAGGGTTCAGCAACCTGCTCCATCTTAATGGCACTGAGCAGGCGAGTATACATACCCTGTTTTTCAAGCATAGCCTGAACAGCCATACCATTGATAACTGTAGCAAGCATCCCCATATAATCACCATGAGCCCTTTCAATACCAGTTTCCGACTCATTCATTCCCCGGTAAATATTACCCCCTCCAATCACTATGGCCACCTCAACTCCAAGGTCAACAATACTTTTGATGTCCCTCGCATATCTATTTACTATATTAGGATCGATGCCGAAACTTGCATCACCAGTGAGCGATTCGCCTGAAAGCTTGAGTAAGACTCTTTTGTATTTGGACTGCATGTTGCAAAGATACAAAAAGGGCTTTCATGAAGAAAGCCCTTTTATATCATATAGCTATGAAAGATCAATTAACCCAGCGCAACACGTTTGAAAGAAAGCACACTGAGATCCTTACCCTTAGACTTGATGTAATCACCTACAGACATGCCACCATCTTTAACGAAAGCCTGAGCAAGCAGGGTACTTTCCTTGAAGAATGAATTGAGCTTGCCATCTGCAATTTTAGAGATCATCTCATCAGGCTTTCCAGCCATTTTGGGATCATTTTTGATCAGGTCCACAATAATTCCCTTCTCCCTTTCAACAACCTCAGATGAAACAGTAGCAGGATCAATAGCTACAGGATTCATTGCAGCAATCTGCATGGCAACATCCTTACCAACCTCAGCTTGTGCCTCACTGAGACCAACAAGCACACCCATTCTGTTTGCACCATGAATATAGGAAGACACAAAAGGTGCTTCAATACGCTCAAATTTCGAGATACCGATCTTCTCACCGATACTTGCAAGCTTGTCGTTTACAAGATCAGAAATTTTTGCACCGCCAATTTCGATGGCATTCAGCTCATCAACAGACTTAACATCATTGGCAATTGCTGCATCAATAATACTCTGTGCAAAAGCTATGAAATCTGTGTTCTTACTAACGAAGTCTGTTTCACAACTCAGACACAAGGTAATTCCTGTTGAATTGCTTTCGTTGGTTTTTGCAAGAACAACACCTTCCTTAGCATCACGGTCTCCACGCAAAGCAGCTACTTTCTGACCTTTCTTCCTAAGCCAGTCGATTGCAGCTTCAATGTCACCATTATTTTCGGTTAGTGCCTTGCGACAATCCATCATGCCGGCACCGGTCATTTGACGCAGCTGATTGATTTCAGCTGCCGTTATTTTTACTTCTGACATAATTTATCCTCCGGTCTCAAAGTTACTCAGAACTAATGAGACACTGTTTTAAGTTATGGTTATGGAATGCTTATTTCTTCAAAGCAGGCTTCCTGCCACCTGCGCCTGCTGCAGGCACACGGCGCTTGGGTGCACCTGGTTTAGCTCTGCGTCCACCTTCTGCATCACCACCTTCTTCATCAACAGAAAACCTCAATGCATTGTCGCCTGACTCTTCAGAATCATCCTCTTCAGACTTTTCAGCCTGACGCTCAGCAAGACCTTCTGCAATAGCAGCTGTAATGTAATTGGTAATGATCGCTATTGATTTGGTTGCATCATCATTGGCCGGTACCGGGAAATCAACCTTATTCGGATCGCAGTTGGTATCCACCATTCCGAAAGTTGTTATACCCAAACGCTTGGCTTCAGACATAGCAATATGTTCATGACCGATGTCGATGATGAAAAGAGCAGCAGGTACCCTTCCAAGCTGGGAAATACCACCTAACACCTTTTCCATCTTATCCTTGTCGCGAGACAACTGAAGTCTCTCTTTCTTGGTAATGTTGTCAAAGCTGCCATCGCTGAGCATTTTCTCAATGCTCTGCATTTTCTTTACAGACTTGCGAACTGTATTGAAATTGGTAAGCATACCACCCAACCAACGTTCTGTTACATAAGGCATGTTGACACGCTGTGCGCATTCTGTAACGATTTCCTTAGCCTGCTTTTTGGTACCCACAAACATGATCTTCTTACCACTCTTGGCTATATTTTTGAGTGCAAGTGCTGTTTCCTGAAGGCATTCAACAGTCTTGTTCAAATCAATGATATGTATACCTTTTTTCTCTGCATAGATGTAAGGCAACATCTTTGGATTCCACTTCTTGCGGAGGTGACCGAAATGAACACCTGCTTCCAGAAGTTGCTGCTGCAGTGAAGTATTATTTTCCATTGTAAACTGTATGTTTTTATTACTTGATTGATGATACGATTAACGCTTGCTGAACTGGTAGCTTCTTCTGGCCTTCTTCTTACCAAATTTCTTCCTTTCAACACCCCTTGGATCCCTTCTCAGCAATCCAGCTGCCTTTAATACAGGCCTGAACTCAGGATTCATTTCGATCAGGGCTCTTGAAATTCCAAGCTTGGAAGCTTCAGCCTGGCCTTTTTTGCCACCACCTGCAGCATTGATCTTGATATCATATTTACCTGCTCCTTCGATCGTTTTGATAGGAAGCTCAACCTGATTCTGCAGATAAACCTGCGGAAAGTATGCCTTATAGTCAAGGTCGTTCACGGTAATCTGACCATCCCCCTTGCTGAGGAATACCCTTGTAACCGCTTCTTTTCTGCGACCAAGTCCGTTTTTTTGTTTTTCCATTATGCTTTGATTGAATGCGTTTGAAAATTAGTATTTAAAAGGTGTTGGTTGCTGTGCGGTATGAGGATGCTCTGCACCTGCATAAACAAAAAACTTTTTGATCATCTTGCGACCAAGTCTGTTCTTTGGCAACATGCCCTTTACTGCACGCTCTAAAATCTGTTCAGGACGACGCTTCAGCAAGTCCTTGGCGATTTCAATTTTCTGTCCGCCTGGGTAACCGGTAACATGCTGATACTCTTTGTCATTCAGTTTGTTACCTGTAAAAACAACCTTTTCTGCATTGACAACAATCACATAATCTCCGCAATCCACGTGGGGTGAATAATACGCTTTGTTCTTACCGCGTAAAACAGAAGCAATCTTGCTGCTGATTCGACCCACAGTTTGATTGGTTCCGTCTACAACATGCCATTTGCGTTGCACGGAAGCTGCATTTGCATGCTTTGTGGTGAAATGTAGTTTACTCATTTTAATTTATTTACGGATTTGCATCCGGGTTTGAAAATAGTGCCCCGCCATCCCGGGTTCACTCCTTCTTTTTTTGAAGGACTGCAAAGTTATAGAATGAATTACTTAAAAACACGTAAAACCGAGTAAATTTTTAATCCCCCCCTTGCAACACATTGATTATCAGTAAAATTTTTGACTATTTTAAAAAATCGGATAAGAAATCCGTGATTTTACTACCTGAGAATCTGCAAAACCATACCCTGGTGTTAGGAATTTTTGAAAAGGAATAGCCATACTCACAAGATTATTGTTGCGCTTGTATTCCTCTAGTATGCCATATAAATCTTTTGTTTTACCATAAGGTCCCTCATAATCAAGCACCAACAATTTTTTCCCGTATGGCATCATTTTAAATTGTATGTTGGTTCCGGGATCTTTATCAGAACCACTGTTTACTCCAATTGACCCATAAATGACTTCCTCTTCTTTGTTGAGTGGCTGACTGTAAAAAATACGAACACCATTATACCCGGCCCCAATCTTTTCAGCTCTGGCTATTAATTCATCAAAAAGCTTCTTGGTTTCAGGTTGCACATTGACTTTCTGCACTTTGCGCTGTTGAAAGAAAAATGAACTGTCTGTGACTGTAGCAACCGAAATCTTATAACCGTACACGTATGACGTTGTCGCCAAAAGTTCACCAAGCTTTTGAATGGCTTCTGCGGATGCCTTTTTGAACCTGCCAGTCTCTCCGGGTAGCCATGATTTTTGATACCTGTAGATGATCTTGGTAAGTGCAGGGTCGGTTGTATCCGGACTAACAATTACACGCAGAGGAATAGTCAGGGTTTCACTGGTGTTTGTAAGTATGAATTCAAAAGGATTGGCTTTATTAACAGATAACTGATACCCTGCTGAATCAGCAGGATAAAACCATTTTCTCAAGTTCTCTGGTGTTTCAAATTCTTTCATGACCCTTTCAAGTGGAAGGGGAATACGCACAATCACCTCTTCATTGGTTGGCACAATTAAAAAAATCAATGCAACAGCTGCAGTAAGCAGCATCAAAAGCCATTTCAATTTCTTTCTCATATCCTGTTATTCATTTTCGTTTTATGGATAGCATTGATGAATTACCTGCATTACGTACAACAAATATGCCTTCCCCAAATGATACCAGTTTACGGACCTGACCTTTTAATGTTACCCCAGGAATAGACATATACCGCATTATGCCTCCACCATCATTAACAAGAAAACTTCCGAAATCCGCATCATTTCTGCCTAACTGTACGTTGTTTTCATAATAATTCCCTGCCAGAACTATATCCAAATCACCATCTTGATCCACATCAAAAGGTAACGCACTTTTCAATGGAGACACCTGCTGCTGCCAGGGCAATGGTCTGCCTGTAAAGCCCTTACTTCCCTGATTAACAAAAATCATACTCCTTGATTCAGTAACCTGCCACTTAACAGATTCGCGTAGCTTTGACTTTCCAAAAATTTGGTCGAGGTCTGCACCGGCAAAATCTGCAGCATAAAGAAACTGCTTTTTCAAAGGCGGCAGCTGCTTTTCCAAATCAGCTTTAACAGCAAAACAAATTTCTTTGCCTTCGAGATAATAGGTGATTACCTGCTCGCCCAAACCATTCCCGTCAAAGTCATTGTAATACATCCTGATGGGTTCTTTTTCATGCGGACTGAGCCGTCCGTTGGTTCCACTGTTTCCGGCAATCAGATCTATATCTCCATCCCCATCAATATCAAAAGGCAATATAAAATTCCAAAACCCATCAGCGTTGGATATGTTCTTCTCTTCCCCCAAAAAGTGATAATCTGCTCCCGCCTCAAGCACAGTTACTGCCCCCCATTCTCTGGCCAGCACCAGATCGTTTCGCTTATCTCCATTCAAATCTACCCAGCGGGCATCAGTTACCATGCCGGCATGCTTCAGTGCTGGCGCCCAAGCTTGAGTTACATCTGTAAATCCTCCCTTACCATTGTTTAACAATAAAAAAGATGCTACTGGTTTACCATAGGCAAAAGGCATGGCTCTTCCGCCCAGAAATAGATCAACAAGTCCATCGGAATTGAAATCAAAAGGTCGTACACAAGAAAGCGTTATGTCAAATACAGGAAATGCATTGGGCTGACGCTTAAACACACCTTCCCGGTTTAAATATAACCTGGGTGTGAGGTAAGGTGTTTCTCCATAATATTCATTACCCCCAGACACAACAATTAAATCTTGCCAACCATCATTATTGACATCCACAAATGCTGCATCAACATCCTCATAGGTAGAATCATTGATCAGATCTTCAGCAAAGACAGGCTGCTCCATGTCCTTGCTGATCCACATTAACTGACTTCGTTTCCCCTTAGATGAACCCATAAACAAATAAGTCATGCCAGCCACCTTTTCACTGACAGCAAATGCTGGTCCCTCTGTTGAAAGCATGTGTGGCATCAGTGGCTCCCTGTCAAACTCATTGAATGGATTTTCCTGATGTGCCATGACACCGGCTTCCTCCTGCCACAAAGTTCCGGCCGGTGGAATACGAATAGCTGACGGATATGCATATTGTGGCAATCCTTCGGTGTAAACAACCTCAACAGATCCTGTATCAGCTGGATTCAGCCTTTGATAACGCCCTCCCGGCCATATCAGCACTATTGAATCAACCGGAACTTGTCCCATTCCAATTTGCAATGGCCCTTCCATACTCGATTGAAAACCCCTGACAGGAAACTTTTCATAACTCCTGACTTCTCCTCGGGCATAGACTAAAATTTTTGTACCAATAGCCTGCAGATTTCCTTTTAGTCCCTGAAGCTTGAGGGTGAGTTGCTTTTCAAGTGGAAGTTGCTTGTGTACATTCTTGTAAACAAGTGGTGCTTCATCGATATTGTTGACAACAATGTCAAGATCACCATCATTATCAAGATCGGCATATACAGCTCCATTTGAAAAAGTTGGCTGATCATTTTTAATACTGCCAGACATATCCGCAAACCTTGCTTCGCCAGTATTTAGAAAGAACTTGTTCTTCAATTTTAGCTGTGGAAACTTATCAATCACTTTCATTTCTTTTTCAGACATTTCGCCTGTCCTGATCTTTGACTGGATAGCATCGTCTGATATGAAGTTGACATAGTCTATATCATTCAGCCTGCGGGGTATGCCATTAGAAATGAAAAGATCCTTATTGCCATCATTGTCAAAGTCAACCCAAAGTGGAGCCCATGACCAATCAGTTGCATGGATTCCCGCGTAAATGCCCACTTCGCTGAAATAACCGTTGCCCCTGTTGAGTTGCAGATTATTGCGCGCATATTGGTGATTATACCCATAGCGTAACTTCATATTGAAAAGGTTGTACTGGTCTTCACCAAGAGACCTCTTCAGGATATAAGGATCTTCAGGCAGCATGTCTACAGAAATAATATCAGGCAAAGCATCATTGTTGATATCAGCAGCATCTACACCCATAGAAAACTGTGATGTATGCATTATGGTGCTGTCAAGGACTTCTTTGAAGCCACCGATTTGGTTGTTCAGGTAGAAATAATCATTCTCATGAAAATCATTTCCAATATACAAATCGGGATAACCGTCTGAGTTTAGATCAGACACTACGATACCGAGCCCATAACCTATCACAGAAGAATTAATTCCCGATACTTTAGTTTCATCTACATAATAACCACCTTCATTTCTGTAAAACCTATCACCGGATAAACTGTCATAAGTATTGAAATAAGTCTGCCTGGCATTGAACGTACTGTTGTAACGTAAAGAATGATTAAGCAGGTACATATCCAGGTCTCCATCAAGGTCCTGATCAAAAAAAGCCGCTTGTGTGCTGAACCCATAGAATGCTAAGCCATACGCATCAGTTGCATCTTCAAACTCAGGTATCCCTTCACGGCTTATTGATTTGCATAACAGAAGTATATTACCTTTTTGCAGTGTTTCATAACGACCAACACGACATATATACAAATCAAGCATGCCATCCTGATTAATATCTACTACAGAAACACCAGTTGACCAACCACCATCATCGGGGATACCTGCCTGAACAGTAACATCTGTAAAATGCATCTGACCATCATTGAGAAACATACTGTTTCGACCCTGATTGGAACAAAAAAACAAATCAATATTACCATCCTTGTTAAAGTCGCCTGCAGCCATACCTGCACCATTGTAAAAATACATGTAGTTCAACATGTTGACTTTACCGCCAGGTGTCAGTCTGTTAGCAAACTCAAGACCAGTCTTATTTTTATCAAGTACCTCAAACAAGGGCTCTTGCTTGTTGCATGAAACAATACAGATAGACAGCGCAAACCAGTTTAACAATTTCAGCATTTTCACTTTCCCTGATTAGATTGGTACAGAATAGGTCTATCGTTATTTTGTATAAATAGATAGCTGAGTTTTCCATTGATGAAAAGAGACTTGATATCCCTTGTCTCACCCACAACCTCGATGCCTGAAACTGCAGGTGCAAGCGGACTGAATTGTTTCTTACCGTCATTTAACAACAACAAACCATAACCTGCATCCATCCTTGAGAACTGAGGAAGCCACTCATATAAGTTGAAGCCAAAAATCAAATCTACACGACCATCGTCATTGACATCAGCAGGAAGGATTGATGTAACAGCAGAGAGCTGAACTTCCATTGGCAATGGATTAAATTCAAAAGATCCACCACCATTATTCCATGCGATACAGGAACTGCTATAGTTATAGGTTTGAACTTCGCTGCTACTGATCAATTCACTGCTGAAAAGTTGCTGAACAGATTTTTCAGCATAAGCCTCATGCCGGAGATTTTGTTTCTTCAGTGAAGGAATCTGATCAGTCAATTCTTTTTTGAGAAATACAGGCACATCTTTGCCATTCACTGTGCGGCTGATGATAACTTGCCTAACAGCAGACTCATCAAACTGATTAACCCACATTTTAACCGGTGCTGCTTGACTGGGTCTCAGGTAGTTATTGGCGCCATTATTCCCCAATACAAGGTCCAGATCACCATCCTGATCAAGGTCCGCCGCCGCAACAGAATGCCACCAGCCTTTGTAAAGTCCGTCCTGCTTTCCTGCAGGTGTAAATTGTCCATTTACAAAACTGTATATTGCCGGCTCCATCCATTCACCCACCAGAATCAGCTCAGGTAAGCCTTTGCCATCGAGCTCTGCAAAAAGGGCTGAGGTTATCATTCCTGGCTTTACCTCGGCCAATATAGACTCATCCAATATAAACTCGGCGTTCCCGCTATTTCTGTAAAATGCAGGTTTGGGCATCGTACCATATTGCACCGGCACGGAACATGAAGCAGTAAATACATCCAGGTCTCCATCAGAATCGATATCAATCGTAAGCATCACATTCGTATTGCCTACAGCCAATGGAAATGCATTTTCTTTTTTCCTAAACACACCTTTCCCATCATTGATATACAACCGATGAGACATGGGTTTGGATAATGTGGGTCTGTTATTGCCACCGGAGCCAACCAGCAAATCGAGGTCCTTATCCCCGTCTGCATCAAAGAAGACTGCAGCAACATCTTCCGGCTCTTTTTCCTGGATCCACAACGCTTCGTTGGTTTTATAAAAACCTTTTTTGCCCTGTACATACAAGCTTGCTGCATGTGAAGAAGCACCGCCAATGTAAATATCGTCTAACCCGTCACCGTTAACATCTCCAACGGCCGCCCCCGGTCCTTCCCTGGATATGAGTCGGTGAATATTTCTCTCCTGATAGATGTCTACATAATTATCTTCTTCGTGGGGATCAAATTGTATGGTTTTATTCTCAGCAAACAATGTAAGAGCAGCAACAGCGGGAATGAATTTCCTATCTGAAGAATCCCTCACAAGATGATATACCGAATCCTGCAGCAAATTTTTCAACGTGCGAAAGGTCCTGTCTGGCCAGTATACCCTAACAGAGTCAATAGTTCGATTTTGTCCAAGACCGAAAAGTATTTTGTAATCAACGGAGGACTGAAATCCACGTGTTGGAAGGAGTTCTCTTGAGAGTATTTCTTTTCCACTGTAAAGTTCAATACGAGACCCTATAGCCTGTCTGTTTGGTTTATCAGCCTGAAGTGTAAAGCCAATAAAATGATTACCTGTAGTTTCACGGCTGTTATTCCGGTAGATGAAAGCAGGTTGATTGAGGTTATTAACTATCAGATCAAGGTCACCATCATTGTCAAGATCCCCATACGCAGCGCCATTAGAAAAGGAGTTAGTGGTAACACCGGTAGAATCTCCTGCATCTGCAAAATTAAATGCCCCTTTGTTGAGGTAAAACTTGTTCCTAATCGGACGAGATGGCATTTTTTTTATCACTTCCTCTACCTCTTCCTTTTCCCCTGTTACAACCATGCGCTGCACAACTTCGTCAGCAAAAAAATCTATGAAATCCTGATCTGTCAGATCATGGTAAATCCCATTACATACGTAAATATCATTTAATCCATCGTTATCTGCATCAAAAAGCAAGGCACCCCAGCTCCAGTCAGTAGCGGATACGCCAGCATAATGTGCAACGTCGCTGAACATCCCCCTGCCATTGTTTTTCTGCAGGGTATTCTGCATGTATTGGTAATAAAAATCCGACTTGAATTTATATTTGAAAACATCATATCGTTCAAAAGATGTTGTTATTTTTAACCGCTTATCATCCCCCGGCAGCATCTCTGTAACAAACATATCATTCCAGCCATCATTGTTGACATCAGCCATGTCTGCTCCCATAGAAGAATGACTGAGATGTCTTACTCTTTTAGTCAGTTCTTCAGTGAACTTTCCGTTACCCTGATTGATATAGAGATAATCGCGTTCAAAGAAATCATTGCTTACATAAATGTCGGGCAGGAGATCTCCATTTACATCTCCAACAGTAACGCCCAAACCAAAACCGATAAGACTGCCATAGATACCGGCATCTTCACTGACATCTGTAAAAAAACCGCCATCATTGCGCATCAGTTTATCGCCACCACCTTTGAGTTCTTCTGCCACATTCCAGTCTTTGGCGCGCAATTCCCGCTTGTTGGAATAATTGAGTGTATTGACGGGAATGAAACTGTTGTTGAGGATGTAACAGTCGAGATCCCCATCCTGGTCATAATCAAAAAAGGCAGCATGTGTAGTGAATCCGGAATCATTCAAGCCATACCGTGCTGCCTGATCGGTAAAATGCATTTTTCCATCATTAATCCAGAGTTCGTTCTCCGTATTCACACCGGGCTGATAGCCTGCATTGCAAACATAGATATCCAGGTAACTATCCTGATTAATATCTACCAGGGCTACGCCCGTACTCCACTTTTGCTTATCCCGGAAACCTGCAGACTCCGATACATCTTCAAACGCCCAATTGCCTTTATTAAGATAAAGTTTATTGGCTCCCATGTTGGCTGTAAAGAACACATCAGATAAACCGTCATTGTTCAAGTCTCCGATAGCCACACCACCACCATTGTAGAAATTTCGGTAATTGAAAATATTGAACTCACGGGTGTTGACGGTCTTATTTTGAAAGTCAATTCCTGTATTGTTCATTTCCTCCAGCAAAACAGGCTTTGAAGAGTTACAGGCTGCAAGGCAGCATAATAAAAAGAAGGCAGATGAATTATTCAACAATCTTATCATGGCAGGTATAATACACTTGAGATGCAGCTTGGTTTTAAATCCGAACCCAATCATTTGCAAATATACTGAGATCAGGAGGGAGTTTCACCCCCTCATAAAATGACGAAAGGCCGTTTTCCAACGGCCTTTCTTAATGTCAGTATGAGCGTTTATCAATAACCTGGATTTTGAGTCAGATTTGGATTAACAGCCAGCTGTTCGCTTGGAATAGCAAAAAGCAGACGCTCATCCCCTGAAGCAGATTTCTCTGTCCATGTACCAAGGAATTTACCGAAGCGAATCAGGTCATTCCTTCTCCATCCTTCCCAGTACAACTCACGGCTTCTTTCATCAAGCAAGTTGTCGAGTGTCAATGAAGCAAATGGAGTAGCACCACGGTTAGTGCGGATTTGATTAACAATCACCAATCCTTCTGCAGCTTTACCAGTTCTCAGGAGCGCTTCTGCCTTCATGAGGAGTACATCTGCCAAACGGAAGATTATGTACTCGTTTTCAGCCTGCTGACCTTCACGTGGATAATCTGGAGTGTACTTGATTACACGGATACCGGTGATTTCAAGATCATTACCTGTTTCTTTCAGCTTTACAGCTTTTGTATAGGCAAGGTTGTTATTCTTTCTATCCTTCAAAGCAGCACCAGTTTGATCAAACTGCTGTCCGATAAGCAGACCTGCTTTCAAACCTGAAACATTGGTTACGCCTGCATAATCTGCAGTCAGACGCTTGTCACCTGCCTGAAAACGGTCATAGGTTTCTGCTACTGTAGTGAAACCATTCCAACCACTTGGGCGCTGATTGTAATGGAGTGTGCAATACCAACGAGATTGGTTATTACCACCACGCAGACCATTGGTGTTTTCGAGGGCATAGATCATTTCTTTAGACTTGGCAGAATTATCTGCTGCAAATGCATCAAAATAATTGGTCTCCAGAGAATAACCGCCAGCAATAATCTGGTCAGCCAATGCAATAACCTGGTTCATGTCAGCCGCGTCAAAAGAAGGCGTCTTCCTGCTTCCGGCATATACGCCTTTGTTCAGGTAGAGTTTCATCATGAGCGAACGGGCAGCATCTTTGTTAGCTTTGATTTTGGATGAAGTACCGAGATTTGGAAGCGCCTCAGTAAGGTCTTTCATGATAAAATCAAATGCAGCCTTACCCTTCAACACTTCAGGAAGCACTGTTACTTTGTCAAGATCCTTTCTGTACGGAACCTGATCCCAGCCATCAAGGATACACCACATAGATAGTGCCCTGATGAACTTGGCTTCAGCAGCCTGTTGTGCAGAAGGATTCAAAGCGAGAACGTTGGATGCTGCGTATTGAGCCTGCAACAATTCACGGTAAGTATCACGAAGGAACAGGTGATCAGCATCCCAGTTATGGCTGTGCAATACGCGCCATACACCGTTGTCGTCCCAATCCGGACCTCTTGTGGGGCCTATCGTTTCATCGGTGGTATGCTGTGAGGCAGCCCAGAACCTAGACTGGTCCTGGAAGGGGTTGTTAAGTGCATTGTAAGCTCCCTGAAGAACGTCACCAACGTTAACGCCACCTTCAGCAACTGCTTCAACGCTACCCCTGTACTTTTCTTCCAGCTTGGAGCACGCAGCGAGCACAGTAGCTCCAAAGAAGACGAGCAGAAGTTGTTTGATATTCATACAATTGTTTTTTTATGTTTTATTAAAGGCCAAATGAAACACCGAAGAGAATGGTCCTTGCAGTTGGGTAAGGAATATATTCAATACCAAACGAAGGTATACCATCTACTTGCTTGTCTACGTTAACTTCAGGATCAAAGCCAGTGAACTTCGTGATAACGAACAGGTTCTGGCCAGTAAGGGAGAAGTTTACGTTACGGAAAGCTTTTCCAAGATTACCAGCACTGTAGGTAAGTGTAGCATTCTGAAGCTTGATGTAGTTACCGCTTTCCAGGAAACGTGTTGAAGGAGCAATCGCATTTGAAATCGCTTCCTTTGTAACATTGTCACCAACGAGTGATGTAGCAATATTTCTTGTTCCGAGGTTACCGATAGGAATAACGTCTGTCAGGGTTTCATTGTAAAGTTTATGTCCGAATGCACCATTCAGGTTTGCAACAAGAGAAAACTTCTTGTATTGCAGGTCTGTGGTTACACCAAGCAATGTTGTTGGATTTGGACTACCTGAATAGAAGAGTTTGTTTCCGTCGTTGGTGTAGATGCTCTGTCCTGTACCTTTGTCAATTCCTTCAAACTGACGGAGGTAGAAAACATTGAGAGGCTGACCGTCAACAAGACGCTGTACACGTGCACCAGAAACACCTTGTCCGCTCAAAGCACCAGTCTCGAAGAACTGACTTCCGAAGTTCTGAAGCTCATTCTGGAGGAGTGATACGTTAGCGCCGATATTCCAGTTGAATTCCTTGCCACGAACTACAGCTGCATTTACTGCGATTTCAACACCCCTGTTTAGGATATTTCCTGGGAGGTTGATCCAGTATTTCGCAGAACCAGGAGGACCAGGCTGAGCAACAATCTGCTCAAACAATACATTGGTTGAGTTTTTGTTGAACCAGTCGATTGTACCCCAAACACGGTCATCAGCAAAACCATAATCGAGACCGATATTGGTCATATCTGACTGTTCCCATGAAAGATCGGGATTACCAAAGTTGGATCGGGTAACGTCATTAGGACCATTAATTTGGTACCTATTGAGAGATGCTGCTGCAGGGAACTCTTGGTTACCTGTTCTACCCCAACCTGCACGGAATTTCAATGTGCTGAAAGTTTTATTGGAAGCCATGAACTTTTCATTCATCAGATTCCAAGCTGCAGCAAATGAAGGGAAAACACCATACCTGTTGTTCTCACCAAATTTACTGGAACCATCAGTACGAATTGTACCTGTTACAACTACACGATCTTGCCAGTTGATAACGGCACGTGCAAAATAGGATTGCAACTCAACCACAGGACCAGCACCAGATCCGATGCTGCGCTGCGCTGCAGGTGCATTCTGCAGGTAGTTGTAATAAGAAAGGCCTGGGAAATCTGTATAATCTGCACCAGACATACCATAACCGAGGTTATCGTACTTCATATACTCATAACCTGCAGTAGCATTGAGATTGAAATTATCATTCAACTGCTTGTTGAAGTTCAGGGTATGTGTAAGCTGCTGCGTTGTCTGCTCACTGATTCCTATAGAAGCAGTACCAAGATTCGGCTGCAGGTTCAGGAACTTTTTCAGCTCGTTCTTACGGATACCAGCACCCCTGCGCACTGAATACAGTGTACGGAATTCGAGGTCGTTGGTAATTTTATAAGAAGGAGCAATGCTGGCAAGAACTTCTGTAGTGTTTAC
>JBDLUZ010000009.1:0-21689 GCA_039805045.1 Bacteroidota bacterium
GATTATTGATCCAATCCCGAATGGCTTCATTGGTAGCATCTTTGAGTGTTTTACTGCCACTTGTTGCAGGTATGACCTTTGCTCCAAGCATTTTCATTCTTGCAACGTTGGGAGCCTGACGTTCAATGTCCTTTTCACCCATGTAAACAATACATTCCAAACCTTTTAATGCACAAACAGTTGCAGTAGCTACCCCATGCTGACCGGCACCAGTCTCGGCAATTATTCTCTTCTTACCCAACCGATCAGCCAGCAAAATCTGACCAATAGTATTGTTTATTTTATGTGCTCCAGTGTGACAAAGATCTTCCCGCTTCAGATAAATCGATGATCCCAGTCGGCTACTCAATCTTTCTGCAAAAAAAAGCGGGGTAGGCCTACCAACATAATCCGTGAGCAAGGCTTCAATTTCCTTTTGAAATACCGGATCTTCAATGATGGACAAATACCTGAGACGCAGATTTTCGACATTGCTGTAAAGCATCTCGGGAATAAAAGCCCCTCCAAAATCACCATAATAACCCAGCTTATCCGGAACAGCATATTTAGCTTCCATTTTCCTGATTATTTTATATCTTTTAAAAATTGTTTGATTAAATCCATGTCTTTCACTCCTGGAGATACTTCAAATTTACTGTTGACATCCAGAGAGAAAAGATTTTTCTCTTTTCTACTGAATTCGAGTACGTTTTTTGCATCATCAATACCAATACCACCGCTCATGAAATAAGGCTTTCTGATGCCAGCTTCATGCAACAACTGCCAATTGAATTGTTCTCCTGTACCCCCATACTGAGCTCCTAGTGTATCAAACAAATACATATCAGCAGCATCATTATACGGATAGGTTTTATAAGGAATATTTTCATCCTTCCCTATTCTAAAAGCCTTGATGGTATTGACATGATTGGAGATACGTTCACAATACCTTGGAGATTCATCTCCATGCAATTGTACCATTTCCAATCTCCATTCATCTACTAAACGCAGGAGTTGCTCCTCTGGTTCATTTACAAAAACGCCTATTTTATTGATGCTCAACCTTTCTCTCTTCAATTTGTCAGCATTTAAACCACCCCTGAATGCATAGCGAGGAGACCTGGGATAAAAAATCAATCCAGCAAAATCAACCCCGATTGACTCCAGTTCCTTAATTTGTTCAAGCATGGTCATACCACAAACTTTCAGTCGCATATCCCCATTTAAATTTTAGCGGTAAAATTCCTGAAAGCTTCTCCCGGATTATCATCTTTCATAAAAGATTCTCCTATAAGAAATCCGCTGTATCCATTCTCTTTAAAAACCCTGACCTGACTGGGATCACTGATTCCACTTTCAGCGATTTTTAGTTTTGAAGGAGGAAGTTTTGCTGCCATTTTTATGCTGCGCTCAATATTCACATCAAAGGTTTTCAGACTTCTATTATTGATACCAACAAAATCAACGGCATCACAAACATGATCAAGTTCTTCTTCATCATGTAACTCCAGTAATACTTCGAGGCCAATATCATGAGCCAGCTTCGCGAGTCCAAGTACTTCCTTTGGGGTTAGACAGGCTGCAATAAGCAAAATCAGATCTGCACCCAGAGATTTAGACTCGTGAATCTGATAAGGATCAACAATAAATTCCTTTCGGAGAATTGGAACAGTTAGATGAGGCCTGCAATTGATGATATCATTATCAGAACCTCCAAAATAAAATTCGTCGGTAAGTATTGATACAGCTGAAGCACCATATGATTGGTACGCCCTTGTTACCATTACCGGATCAGCCTTTTCATTAATCCATCCTTTAGATGGAGATTTTCGCTTGAATTCTGCAATAATTCCTGAAGACTTATTTTCAATCAAGTCCGCTTTTAATGAAACAATATTCCTCTTGTAAGCATCCATTGTTTCAAGCAAACCAATGGTATTGATTTGCTTTCTTGCATCAACCTCTGCTCTTTTTCTTAAAACAATATTTTCCAGAATAGTCATGTGCAGATTAATTATTGAATTGCCACTAAATTTTTAAGAACACCATAAGCTTTGCCACTGATCAAACTTTCTTTTGCAGCTTCAAAGGCATCTGCATAAGTGGCATACTGACCCGTGAGCAACATAGCCATAGCTGCATTCGCTGAAACTACAGCATGTTGAGCCGCGGTTCCTTCACCCTTTAGGATGGCCATGAATAACTTTGCCGCTTCCTCAACTGTATCACCACCATAAATTTCATGTGGTGCAATAGACATTCCACCAAGGTAATCCGGAGTAAAAACGCGTTCACCATCTGAAGTAATTACTTTTACATCTGAAGTAAGCGAAATTTCGTCATATCCATCCAATGCATGAACCAATGCATATTTTCTATCGGAAGATTGAAGCAGGTAATTGTAAATACGGGCCATTTCAAGGTTGTATACGCCAACAAGTTGAAAGGCAGGTTTACTTGGGTTTACCATTGGTCCCAACATATTGAAGAATGTTCTAACGCCAAGGTTCTTCCGGATTGGTCCGACTGTTTTTAAAGCAGGATGAAATACAGGCGCATGCAGGAAACACATATTTGCTGTATCCAGTTCCTCTCTGAGTTTATCCTGATCATTTTTAAACTTGTAACCTACAGCATCCATGAGGTTAGATGCGCCACTTATTGAACTGGCACCATAGCTCCCATGTTTGGCAACAGGATGTCCAGCACCAGCCACTATAAAACAGGAAAGTGTTGATATATTGAAAGTATTCTTTCCATCACCACCCGTTCCAACAATATCCATCACCTGCCTGCCTTCGAAATCAATCGGTATAGCCAACTCAAGCAATGCTTCCCGGAATCCCATTAACTCGTCCATTGTAATAGTCCGCATCAAAAAAACCGTCATAAAAGCACTCAACTCATGCTCATTGAAAGCATTCTTACTCAGATCAAGTAAAATCTGCTTTGCCTGATCTTTTGACAGGGATCTGTGTTCAAACAATTCATTCAAAATTTGTTTCATAGCTAACTATTTTTCAGGGGCGATAACAACCAGTTCTCCAACATTTTTTTCCCATTGGGGGTTAACACACTTTCAGGATGAAATTGAACACCCTGCACATCGTAACTCCGGTGTCTTAAAGCCATAATCATGCCTTGTTCATCCAATGCAGTAGCTTCGAGTTCCGATGGAAAGTTTTGTCTGCTAACAATCCAACTGTGGTATCTTCCAACCTCTAATTTATTTTGAGAGCCCATGAACCAATCGTTGCGGTTAACAGAAAACCCGAGATCAGGGCAAAGCTCTATATGAGTGGCAACCCCATGATAAACCTTATCAAGATTGGTCAACCTGCCACCAAATACTTCTCCAATTGCCTGGTGTCCCAAACAAACGCCAAACAGGGATTTTGTGGGCGCAAAGGTTTTGATCAGTGGCAATAAAATACCTGCTTCTTCCGGTATGCCAGGTCCGGGTGAAAGCAGGATCCTGTCGTATGCAGCAACTTCCTCCAGGGTGATTGCATCATTTCGGTAAACATCAACTGTTTCACCCAAAATTTCTTTTGCAAGGTGAACCAGGTTATAGGTAAACGAATCGTAGTTATCCAATACAAGTAATCTTTTCACAACATCTGATTTGCATATTCAATGGCCTTTTTCAATGCCCCCAGCTTGTTATTGACTTCCTGGAGTTCACTTTCAGGATTGCTAGATGCTACTACACCTGCGCCTGCCTGAAAATACAATGTATTATTCCTGCTTAAAAAACTTCTGATCAAAATTGCCTGATTGAATGACCCATCAAAGCCAACCATACCTATGGCCCCACCATAAAATGATCGAGGTGTCTGTTCATATTGATCAATCAATTCCATAGCCCTGTACTTAGGGGCCCCACTGAGTGTTCCTGCAGGAAAAGTTTTGGCAAGCAGTTCAAATGGATTTGAACCGTCTTTGACAGTTGCAACAACTTCACTTACAAGATGTATCACATGAGAATAATATTTGACCTGCCTGTATTGTGCAACCTTTACATTATCACAAATTCTGCTTAAGTCATTCCGGGCTAGGTCTACCAGCATCACATGTTCTGCATTTTCCTTGGGGTCCTTCAACAACCTTTCAGCCTCTTTGATGTCTAATGCATCATCACCGGTTCTTTTAAAAGTTCCGGCTATGGGATGGACGATGGCCTGACCACCTGCAATAATCAACTGACTTTCAGGTGAGGAGCCGAATAATTTATACTCTCCATAATCGAAAAAGAACAAGTAAGGCGAAGGATTAATCATTCGGAGCGCCCTGTAAACGTTGAATTCATCGCCCGAAAATTTTTGCTGAAATCTCCTGCTCAAAACTATTTGAAAAACATCTCCCCGGTAACAATGAGCTATGCCTTTTCTGACCATTTCAAGGTAATCCGGATCAGTCAGGTTTGATGTTTCGGAACCAACAGACCTGAATGGAAACTGAGGGAGGTCACGGCCATGGATAATGTGCTCTACTGCAGCTAAATCTCCACTTAAACCCTGTACATGATTTTCAAATAAAAATAACTGATCCCTGTGATGATCGATTGCTATCACATACTGATATAGTCTGTAGCGCAATACAGGAATGGCATCTGACTTTCCCAGAAATGAATCTACTTTTGCCTGTTCATCATATTCCCTTTCTCTGAACCCGATATTTTCAAAATAGGGGATTGCATCATAAGCGGTATAGCCAAATAACCCCTGTGCCATTTTCAATTCTTTTTCACCTGCTTCCACTTCATAATGCTGCATATAATCCCAAATCAGGTCTGGCACTGATTTCTGCTGCACAACCAAATGTTGGGCCCCTTCAGTTGGATATTTAAATTCCACTTGCCTGTCTGTTCTGATTTCAATACCCCCAACAGCATTGATGGCAATAAATGAAAAACTGTTTTCAGCTGTATGGTGATCTGTGCTTTCCAGCAAAATGGTATCCCGAAAACGGTCTCGCAGACGCAGATAAATGCCAACTGGAGTAAACAGGTCAGCAGGCATTTTCTTTACAGACGTTCTTAATTTAATTCTTTCCATGTCTATGCATACATGTTATTAAAAAATAAAGCCCCGAAAATTCGGGGCTTTTAATATGGTATATACAATACAATTACTGCCCCGATTTGGAGTGAGGATGCCAGCCATTGATTGTATAATTTCTTTTCATTTTTACAAAAATGAGAATTTTTATCAAATAATCAAAATAATTGTTAGATTTTAGACAAAAAATAGACTTAAAGTTTATTTCAGGTAACGTTTTATTTCGCGGTCAGATTCACGCTGTTTAATGGTTTCACGCTTATCATGCAGTTTCTTTCCACGACCGAGCCCTATTTGTATTTTGGCCAGTCCCCTTTCACTAAAATATATTTTCAATGGGATGATTGTCAGCCCTTTTTCTTTGAGTTTCTGAGCAATTTTATGCAGCTCTTTTTTCTTCAACAATAATTTACGATCCCTGGTTGGCACATGGTTGGCATAGCTACCAAAAGAATAATGTGAAATATGCAGCCCTTTGATGTAAAGCTCAGCTTTGTCTAACAGGCAATAACTGTCGTTGAAACTGGCTTTCCCTTCCCTTAGTGCTTTGACTTCAGTTCCGGTTAACATCATTCCAGCATCGAATTTATCTTCAATGAAATATTCAAAACTGGCCGATTTATTCCTTATCTCCATGTTATTAGCAGATGGAACATACCTCCACCGGGATCAAATATTAGCTGGCAAATAGTCCGAGTAACGTGGCTATTCTTGCTTTCAAATCTTTTCTGCTTACAATCATGTCCAAAAAGCCGTGTTCAAGAACAAATTCGGATGTTTGAAACCCATCCGGAAGATCTCTTTTAATGGTTTCCCTGATGACACGGGGGCCAGCAAAACCAATCATAGCTCCTGGTTCACCAATATTGATATCTCCAACCATGGCAAATGATGCCGTTGTACCACCGTAAGTTGGATCTGTGCACAAAGAAATGTAAGGAATACCAGCAACAGCCAGTCTGCTCAGTTTACCTATAGTTTTGGGCAGTTGCATGAGCGAAAATGCACTCTCCATCATCCTGGCTCCCCCACTCTTGCTGATAATCATCAACGGGATCCTGTTCTGAAGGCAATGATCTGCCGCCCTGGCAATTTTCTCACCCATCACACTACCAAGGGAACCTCCGATAAAATTGAAATCCATGCAGCAAATAACCAATTCTTGACCTTCAACTTTACCCTGGGCTGTTGAGATTGAGTCATTCAACCCTGTCTTGGAATAGGCCTCATCCAAACGCTTTTTGTAGGATTTCAAATCATTGAAACCTAAAAAATCCACAGACCGGACTTCTGCAAAAAGTTCAACAAAATCCTGGTTGTCAAACAAGAAATCAAAATATTCTGCACTTCCAATCCGATGGTGGTGCTGACATTGCGGACAAACAGACAGGTTCTGACGGAGCTCAGTATTGGTGCAGGTATACTTGCAATTAGGACAAAGCGTCCATAATCCATCTGGTGCCTCTTTTTTTTCGGCAGTAGACGTCTGGATACCTTTCTTCCCTCTTTTAAACCAGCTTGTTGATCCTGATTCCTGTTCAGACATTGCACCTGACAAATGGGCATTTAAGTCTTCTTCACGATTTTTCGGCATGAAAAATTAACGAATGTTGAAATACAAATATACGGTTTCCCTGTATATGAAGGAATTATTACCAAAGGTTCAAACTCAAAATCAAAACAAAGCAGCCTGGGTGGCAGGAGGCTCATCACTGTTCCATGAAATGCTGGTGGATTTGTTGAAGTCTGTAAACTTACTTCCAATTGCTCTCCAACCCATCACTTCCACAAGATCAGCTACCTTGATTCGGGTTTCCTTTAACAAGGCACCTTTACCTGATTTGATAACAGCAACCGGATCTTGATCAGTGGTTACAATCACCACATGATTGCCATCAAACTCCCTGATAAACTGGAATTTATTATGAACGGTAGTAGTCTCAATTTTAAATCTCTTGGCATTAAACTGCAACTTTTCGTTGTCTAGGTATATCGCTGTTATGATTTTTTTGGAATCAAATTTCTCAATGTGGAGCAATTGATCGGTATCAAAACGCTGGGTAGTTTCTGTGCTGCAAATTTCATAATAACCCTGTCTGAAAACTACAAGCAGGTTATCCTCTGCAAGAAAACTACCCAGGTAAACACCTTTCTGCTCTGTATTTAACCTGCCGAAAGTATTGTCAAACCAGATGTCCCTCCCTCCCAATGTTGACCTGCCTGCTTCTTTCAGCTTAACACTTTTTATGGGGTACTTTGTTACCTGATTACCGATGGAAGAACGTCCTTTTATGTCCAACGTCTCAAAATAAAATTCAACTTGTTTGATACGTGCACTGCTGTTTGGACTGAGTACAATATTCACAGATTCTGCTTCGCCATTCGGATTGGCAGAAAAATAATTTACTTTAGACTTATCAGAACCCTTGGTCAAGTCATACTCTTTATCTCTCGTAATACCGGTAACATTAAACCGCTTAGCAAATGCAATGCCTGAGGCGGCATCAGTATAGATTAGATTATATGTGGTTCTCTCATCAGATTTAATAAAAATGGCTGCATAAATAATATCTTTCCCGATATATACTTTATCGCCAACCTTAACCACTTTCATAATACCCCTGCGGGTGAATACAATTACATCATCCAAATCAGAACACTCTGCTATAAATTCATCCTTTTTCAGACTTGTTCCAATAAAGCCTTCTGTTCTGTTCATATATAGGCGCACATTCGCAATGGCGACAGCCCTGGCCTGAATAACATCAAATGGCTTGACTTCAGTCTTGCGTTCCCTACCCTTTCCGTACTTTGCCAAAAGATTTTCATAATAGGAAACGGCATAATCTGTCAGGTGCTCCAGGTGACCGGTTACCTGCTGCATTTCATCCTCAATGCCTTTGATCTGCATGTTAAGCTCATCAATGTCAAGCTTGTATATGCGCCTTACAGGTTTTTCGGTCAGCTTTATAACATCTTCCCGCGTAACTGGTCTTCTGAATAATTTTTTAAACGGATTAAACCCTTTCTCAATCGCCTCTAAAACTTTTTCCCAATCCTCATGCTTTTTCTCTAGCTCTTTGTAAATTTTTTCTTCAAAAAATATTCTTTCCAATGAAGTAAAATGCCATTTTTCATGAAGTTCACTTAACCTGATTTGCAACTCCTGCTTGAGCAATTCTTTGGTATAATCAGCAGATATGCGGAGCAACTCACTAACGGAAAGAAATATGGGTTTTTGATTCACAATAACACAGGCATTGGGAGCAATGCTAACTTCACAATCAGTAAACGCATATAAAGCGTCTATGGTAATATCGGAAGATATGCCTGTAGCAAGCTCAACCAGAATTTCAACCTCAGCGGCTGTGTTATCTGTTACTTTTTTTATCTTAATTTTTCCCTGATCATTTGCCTTAACAATAGACTCCATCAACTGTGTAGTGGTGACCCCGTAAGGAACATCCCTGATAACCAGAGATTTTTTGTCAAGTTCCTGAATATGTGCACGACATCTGATTCTTCCCCCCCGTTTGCCATCATTGTAATTCGAAGCATCAATCATTCCACCAGTTTGGAAATCTGGAAGCAATTCAAAACTTTTCCCCCTCAGGTATTTTATTGAGGCATCAATAAGCTCTTTAAAATTATGCGGTAATATTTTTGTAGATAGTCCAACTGCAATGCCTTCTGCTCCCTGAGCCAACAGCAAAGGAAACTTCATCGGAAGGTTTACGGGCTCTTTCTTGCGGCCGTCATAGCTGAGCTGCCACTGTGTGGTCTTTCCATTGAATGCTACATCCAGTGCGAACTTACTCAAACGGGCTTCAATATAACGGGCAGCAGCAGCATCGTCACCTGTTCTGACATCACCCCAGTTTCCTTGTGTGTCAATCAGCAAATCCTTTTGTCCCAGGTTGACCAATGCATCTTGTATACTTGCATCTCCATGCGGATGATATTGCATGGTTTGTCCGATTATATTCGCAGCCTTGTTAAGCCTGCCATCATCCATCTCTTTCATGGAATGTAAAATCCTGCGCTGAACAGGCTTTAAGCCATCTGCAACAGCAGGAACAGCCCTTTCGAGGATTACATATGATGCATACTCCAGGAACCAATTTTTATACTGACCAGAAACACCACTTTCATTATCATGATCAATAACAAACTTTGCTTTTGCCATAATGCACTATTTATTCAACCGGACCTGCCGAAGTTTTCTTTTTGATTTCAAAATCCTTTGCACCTTTTAATTCACCCAAGACATCATACCTTTCTGAATATACCAGCGTCTTCAATCTCCAAAGTAAAAAAACATCGCCAGTGCTTTCATGCTTTTTCTTGGATTGAAAACTACTGATTATTCTGGAGGCTTTCTGAAACTCGGCAGTTATCAACTCATCCATTCCTGCGTCATAATATGAAACATCAAATCCTGCTATTTTTTTCCCACCCTCCAGCAAACGAACCATCCACCCTGCTTCGGATATTTTCCGCCATTCGTCAGCATCAACTTCAAACTCACTGATGGTAACCGGGCGGGCGAGCTTCTTTGCCTTCAGAAATTCCCTGGGGGGGATCTGACTTAACCATTCAGGATAAAAAATATGACCCTTATCATTGATAAATGGTAAGTTGTTCAGGTAAAGTATAAAAATCCTCGACTGAAAAGATGCGAGCTGACTAACCAACCAGTAATAGCCACAAACATCATGTTTGTTTTGAGCTGCCCAAATCCATGCTACTTCTGATTCATCATTCACCAGTGCCTCCGTTAACCTTGAAAACACAGATTCATCATTCACTTTACCTTCGTCTACCATATTTTCAGCCTCAGTTCCTTTCAACAGCATCCTCCACCAATCTTTTCGCCCGGAAATTCCTTCCTGAGAATATATATCTGTAAGTGGACCAACAGCAAAATCATCGCGGATCAGCAAAATTTCGCCCTGCAAAGATTCATCAAGTGCAATAGCCTTGCTGATCACTTCAATATCCGGCTCATTAAAAACAATATGAATCATAGTGGTTAGATTGTTTCTTCTACTGCATCCAGTTCTACACGAAGGTTGGAAACGATGAAATCCTGACGTTCCTGGGTATTTTTACCCATATAGTATTCAAGCAACTGCTGAATATGAATCTGGTTTTCCAGGATAACAGGTGACCTGCGCATATCCGAACCAATAAATCTTTTGAACTCATCAGGCGAAATCTCTCCAAGTCCCTTGAATCGGGTTATCTCAGCCTTGTTGCCAATTTTTTGCATGGCTGCCTGTTTTTCCTGCTCTGAATAACAATAGATCGTTTCTTGCTTATTCCTTACCCGAAACAGTGGCGTCTCTAAGATATAAACATGGCCATCCCTGACCAGGTCAGGAAAAAACTGAAGAAAAAAGGTCATCAACAATAAACGGATATGCATCCCATCCACATCAGCATCCGTTGCAATGATGATGTTGTTGTAACGCAAATCATCCATCCCGTCTTCTATATTCAAAGCATGCTGCAGCAGGTTAAATTCTTCATTTTCGTAAACCACCTTCTTCGTCAATCCAAAACAATTTAAAGGCTTTCCTCGCAAGCTGAAAACAGCCTGTGATTCTACATCCCGTGATTTTGTGATAGATCCACTCGCCGAGTCTCCTTCCGTGATGAAAATTGTACTCTGGAACTGCTTGGCAATATATTCCTCCTTGCCCTTTGCTGGGGGGTCTGCATTCAGGTGGATTCTGCAGTCCCTCAATTTCCGGTTATGTAGGTTAGCTTTTTTAGCTCTTTCATTGGCCAGTTTTTTTATCCCTGCCAGCTCTTTACGTTCCCGTTCACTTTGCTCTATCCTTTTCTTCAATGCATCAGCAACAGAAGTGTTTTTATGCAAGTAATTATCCAGTTCCCTGGAAAAAAACTCAATCATAAAATTTTTCATGGAAGGACCACCTTCATAAATATATTGTGACCCTAGCTTGGTTTTTGTTTGAGATTCAAAAACCGGCTCCTGCACTCTCACAGCAACTGCTGCCACAATGCTTTGCCTGATATCTGAAGTATCGTAATCCTTCTTGAAAAAATCCCGAATCGTTTTTACGAATGCTTCCCGAAATGCAAGCACATGTGTACCGCCCTGGGTTGTATACTGTCCATTTACGAAACTGTAAATATCCTCACCATATTCATTGTTATGCGAAATGGCTACTTCGATATCTTCTCCTTTCAGGTGAATCACAGGATAACGCAACTCGTCTTGATTGGCATTGCGGTGAAGCAAGTCCAGCAAACCGTTTTTAGAAACAAACTTCCTGCCATTGTAATTGATAACAAGGCCTGCATTCAGGTAACAATAATTCCAAAGTTGTTTGTCAATATAATCGCTGATGAAATGAAAGTTTCTGAAAATGCTTTCATCTGGAACAAAAACCACCTCTGTGCCATTTGAACCACCTGAAGATACTTCTTTGTGCTCCTTAACCAGCTCCCCCCTTTTGAATTCAGCAGTTTTCTCCTTACCATCCCGAAAAGCAGTAACCTTGAAATAATCACTCAGTGCATTCACCGCTTTGGTACCTACACCATTCAAACCCACACTCTTCTGAAAGACCTTGCTGTCATACTTTGCGCCGGTATTGATCTTGCTAACAACATCTACCAGCTTACCCAATGGAATGCCCCTGCCATAATCACGGATGGTTACCTCTTTTCCATTGAGCGTCAACTCAATGTGTTTACCATGACCCATCATGTGTTCATCTATACAATTGTCCATCACCTCTTTGAGCAACACATAAATGCCATCATCCTGACTGCTTCCGTCTCCAAGCTTGCCGATATACATGCCCGGCCTTAACCGGATATGTTCTTTCCAGTCAAGACTCCTGATCGAATCCTCATTATACTCGAAAATGTTATTGTCCTGTTGTTTTGCCATTTTTCTTAATCGGATAATTGAATTGGTGCTGCTTCCTTTTTTTCTTTGGGTGGCAAAGATAAAAGAATAGAAGCTGCATTGAACATGCAGGTTTTCAACACCGGAATTTAAACCAGTTAGTTCAAGCCTTTCTTGAGGTTGGCAACCTGCTCCTGCAGGTTGTTGACGAGGCTTGCCAGCTGGCCTACATCCCAGCGCTGTTGCTGAGCCACTTTTGTAATGACCATTTGGGCCTGCCACAATTCCAGTATATCCCCGGCCTGAACATCGTAGGGTTGATAGGCAGGATTATCACTGGTGAGGGTGACCCTGCTCTTATCCTTTGCAGTTATAGAAACCCGTTTATAAACTATTCCTTCACTCCTGCTGACTACTATACAGGGTGTATTGGCCTTAATTTCATCCAGACATTCTGCTTTTTGTCCAACTATAATCGACCCGCTTGGAGTAGGCAGCATGCTGTCTCCTATTATTTCAAAAGCACGAAACTGACCACTTCCCATCATGGGAAGGGTAAAAGTATTGAGTTCATCAATAAACTCCTCATCAGCATACCCTGCAAGATAGCCAGCAGCAGCTTTCATAGGCACAAAATGAATCTGGTTGGCTCCTCCTCCCATTTTTTGCTGCCTCCTTTTTGAGAGATAATTGCTATCAGATCCTGTAAGATCACTTCTAAGCAAATCATCCAGACTTATACCAAATTCATCACTTACAATTTCAAGCACATCCAACCGGGGTTCCGCCCTTTCTTCTTCATAAGCCCCCAAAAGAGAGCGCTTAATCTGTAACTTCATGGCAAATTCCTCCTGGGTTAATCCTTTTAATTTTCTGAGGTATTTCAGGTTTTGTCCTGCAAATGATTGTGACATACTAATGAATTTGGAGCAATATACTAAAATATTTAGTTTTATGAGATTTTTTGCTAATTTTTTTCATTCAATCTCAAATGAGGACCCTGCTGCCTTGGTTTTAATGTCTTAATTTTACCCCATAAATTGCTCAGCATGACCAAAAAGGGAGGACCTAAAAAAGATAAAAAAATTCCGATTATCCTGATTACCAATGATGACGGACTAACTGCACCCGGCATAAGAAACCTTGTTGAAGCTGTCAAAGACCTGGGAAGAGTGGTAGTTGTTGCCCCGGATAAGCCACAATCTGGTATGGGGCATGCCATCACCATTGGTTTCCCGCTTAGGCTCCACAAATCACATCTCATGGATGATGTGGAAGCCTGGTCTTGCAGCGGCACACCTGTAGATTGCGTTAAATTGGCAGTTGACAAGGTTTTGCACCAGAAACCTGATATTTGTCTGAGTGGCATCAATCATGGAGCCAACCATTCCATCAATGTCATTTATTCTGGTACAATGAGTGCGGCAATAGAAGCATCTATTGAAAATATTCCTTCCATTGGCTTTTCATTGCTTGACTACAGCCTGGAAGCCGATTTTACAGGAGCCCAAAAATATGCCCGTCTTATTGTTGAGCGGATGCTTTCAAAAAAGGCAGATAAACATACATGCCTGAATGTCAACATCCCTAAAGGAGACGTTGACCTCATCAAAGGCGTCAGGGTATGCAAGCAGGCTTATGCCAAATATGAAGAAGACTTTCAGGAACGCAAGGATCCGGGTGGTAAAAAATACTACTGGCTTACCGGCGAATTTAAAAACTTCGATAAAAGCAGGGACACTGATGTATGGGCACTTGAAAATAATTATGTGAGCATCGTACCTGTGCAGTATGATCTGACCAATTATGCCATGAAACAAAAAATTGAAAAAGATTACACCTGGTAATTATGCGAAGAGATAACTTTTTATTCGGAATGTTACTGGGATTTGTTTTTCCTGTGATTAGCTTCTTTGGGTACTATTATTGGAAATTCAGCCTCTTTAGTTTCAGTGACTTCATAAGCGCTTTGTCTGATAACAGACAACTGATCACTGCAATCAGCATTCCTTGTTTACTCATGAATATCATTTTATTTACTTTCTATATCAACGGGAAAAAAGATCGGACAGCCAAAGGTATATTTTCAATAACACTGGTGTATGCGCTTGGTGCCTTCATTTTCAAAACAATCGGTTAATCCCGCATAATCACACTATGAAGTACTACATCATCGCAGGTGAAGCATCGGGAGATTTGCATGCAAGCAGACTTATCAGGGCTATCAAACAGCATGATGCTGAAGCAATATTCAGGGTCTGGGGTGGAGATCTGATGGCAGCTGAAGGTGCTGTGCTGGTGAAACATTACCGCGACCTTGCTTTCATGGGGTTCATTGAAGTTGCAGCCAATATCCGCACCATCCTGAGAAACATGAAATTCTGCAAAAGGGATCTACTGGCATTCAAACCAGACCTGTTGATTCTTGTAGACTATCCTGGTTTCAACATCCCCATGGCAAAATTTGCCCATAACCATGCCATCAAAACTGCCTATTATATCTCACCTCAGGTATGGGCCTGGAAAGAGGGCCGGGTGAAAACCCTCAGAAATGTTATTGATAAAATGCTTGTCATTCTTCCTTTTGAAAAGGAATTTTATGCAAAATGGAACTACCCGGTTACATACGTAGGTCACCCCTTAATTGAGATCATTGAAGGGTACAAAATGCACAAAACAGACCACAACCTTCGCAAAAAACTCGATATCGCTTCTGATAAAAAAATTGTAGCACTTCTGCCTGGTTCACGGAAGCAGGAAATTCAGAAAAAGTTGCCCGTTATGTTAGAAGCAACTGCAGGTATGAAAGATGTAGTATTTGTGGTTGGACAGGCACCAAGTTTACCTGATTCAATTATTGAGTCATATACCAAGGGATTTAGTGAAGTCCGGATACTTAAGGGTGATACTTACGGACTGCTTAGCATTGCAGATGCTGCAGTGGTAACATCTGGTACTGCTACATTGGAAACCGCTTTATTCGGCATCCCTGAAGTTGTGTGTTACAAAGGATCTCCAATTTCCTATGCCATTGCAAAGCGTGTGATTAAAGTAAAGTACATCTCCCTCGTAAACCTGATCATGAACAAACCTGTTGTTAAGGAATTGATTCAAGAGGAGATGAATGCAGCAAATATTCGTACCGCAGTCCATGAAATACTATTCAATGAAGCAAAAAGAGCTGAGATGATTTCAGATTTCAGTGACCTTAAATCTATTCTTCAGGCTGGAGGCAACGCTTCAGAAAAAGCAGCAATGGAGATTAAGACAATGCTTGAATGCAGTTAACCAGTCTATTTCTTGACGAAATATTTTACAATCATTACAATGATGGCAAATAAAAATAAAAGCAACGAGATTCTGTTGATACCATGCATATATCTTATCCATGGTGTATTCGGACTATCTTCATCTTTTTTTCGAAGATACAGGTAGGTGGCAATTTGTTTCAGAACTCCCATAATTAAATATATTGTTTCAAATTTAACTGCTTTACTTTAATCTGTTTCATTTTGTTAAACTGCCAGTAAACTGCAGCCCCGGACATCACAATTGTCAACCCTTCCAAGTACCTCAAATCCTCCGTCATGTGAAAACCTTCCCAGGTCATCGGTTGCTATAAAAGCCTGTGTATGAATATTAGCCAGATCGATGACGTTTATGATGCCTGTCCTACCGGGATATTGACCAGCATGCCAAATTTCAAAGGGATCATCAGGCGATCTCAACAAAACCTTCATAGTTGAGGAAGCCCGGAAGATCCCATCGCGAACAGCATAGGCCTGAGACTGGAGCTCTGTCATGCCATATTCTGCATGAATTTCCTGCACCCCCAGCCTTTCCCTGAGCAAGGCATGCAGCTCTTCTCTCGTTATTTCCTTTTTCCGCCCCTTCATACCACCGGTTTCCATTACAATTACATGATTTAACGCAAGATCATAATTTTCTGCAAGGTCCATCAGGGCATAAGTTACACCTAACAATATAACCTGCTGCGACTGACTATCCAGCTTTAACAACCTTGTTACAAGCTGCTCCACGTTATTCAGAAAAAAACCATTTTCCGGATGACCACTTTCCTGCATCAAAAATTCTGACATGGCTACAAGGGAAGAGTTTCCTTTCTCCAGGTAAGATGGAAGCAAGGCTAAAAAACAATAATTACGGGGATCACCATAGACCTCCCTGAAATTTACCAGGGTATTATCCAGGTAATATTTCAGGCTTCGTATGCCATGTTTGCTGTTTATACTACCTGTAGTTCCGCTGCTTTCAAAAATTGTTTCCGGGATGAACGAACCCGTTTGCAACAAATGGGTTTTAAAAAACGAAATGGGCAAAAAAGGTATCTTCAAAATATCGTTAACCTCATACACATCTATACCCAGGTGGGTGAGAAATTCCCGGTAAACCTCATTCTCAATCCCCTGCCTTCTAAATAGCTCAATGGCAGCATTCCTGAATTGCTCCTCCCCATGTAGGGTTAAAGGTTCATTAAAATGATGGGCAGCAAATAGGTTATTCAAAATGAATCGGTTAATTTTGAAAGACAACAAAGGTACATGACAAAACAGTTCATTCCCCTTTTATTGATTCTTACAGCTTTCTCCTGCGCCAAAGAATCGTTTCAGTCAAAGCCAACCTTATCTATTAAAAGCGTGAGTGGAACCCAGGTTCCTGCAGGAAGTGACCTGCAAATAACCATGCGCTTAACCGATAAGGAAGGAGATTTCGTTGATACAATCTGGGTTCAGAAAAAAACCACCAGATGCGTTCAGAGTAATTTCATTGATTCATTCCTCTATCAAATACCTGCTGAAACACCCAGGATAAAAAATTTCAGCGCAGATGTCACCATTACATTTGACGTAGTTGCATTACAACCCAAATGTCCGAGAAATGACACCGCCATTTTCAGTTTCTGGATGAAAGATGAAAAAGGCAATATCAGCGACACTGCAAAAACACAACAAATCATCATCGCTAGATGATCTGATTAAACCAAGCTTATATCATGGCAAAAGGAACCAAAAATCAGTCTAAACAGTCCATCAGCAAACCTGCCCTAGCCTTCTTAAAGGAATACATCAATACCCCTTCTCCTACAGGTTTTGAATCAGGCGGACAAAAACTTTGGATGAATTACATCAAACCTCATGTGGACGAGATTTTTACGGACCCTTATGGTACTGTTGTAGGAGTAATCAATCCCAATGCCAAGTTCAAGGTTGTAATCGAGGCCCATGCTGATGAAATAAGCTGGTTTGTAAACTATATTGCGGATAGTGGATTGATCTACCTGAAAAGGAATGGTGGTGTCGATCATCAGATAGCACCAGGAAAAAGGGTTCTGATACATGGTAAAAAGGGTGCGGTGAAAGCTGTCTTTGGATGGCCTGCCATTCATACCAGATTGGGAGGTGGTGAAAGAAAAGATCCTCAACCAAGCGTTGAAAACCTTTTTCTCGACTGTGGAGCAAAAAACAAAAAAGAAGTAGAAGCGCTGGGCATTCACATTGGTTCAGTAGCTACTTATGAAGAGGGTTTTGACGAACTGGCTTATGATTACTTTATTGGCAGGGCCATGGACAACCGCATAGGTGGTTTTATGATAGCAGAGGTAGCCCGTTTAATCAAGGAAAATAAAAAGAAATTACCCTATGCGCTTTATGTAGTCAATGCGGTACAGGAAGAAATTGGGCTTAGAGGTGCCGAAATGATCGCCCGCCGGATTAAACCTGATGTAGCCATCATTACAGACGTTACACATGACACAACAACACCAATGGTTAATAAAATCATTGAAGGTGATGTTGCCTGCGGAAAGGGCCCTTCACTGGCTTTTGGTCCTGCTGTCCACAACAAATTATTGAGTTTGGTGGAAAACGTTGCAGAAAAGAAAAAAATACCCGTGCAGATGAGGACTGTCAGCAGGAGTACGGGAACAGATACTGACTCTTTTGCTTATGCCAATGATGGTTGTCCTTCAGTTTTGATTTCCATCCCACTCAGGTATATGCATACCACCGTAGAAATGTTGCACAAGGATGACATAACAAGCACCATTCAACTGATGTATGAAACCCTGCTTGAATTGAGTCCTGATACCAACCTGAGTTATTTTTGAGTTGTACTTGAAAGACCAATTGCAAATGACAATTGTTGCTGTGTGATGGAACGCTGATTATGTGACCTTGAATACTGAAAAGAGAGTTTTTTGTGTTTCATGGCAATGCCGTAACTGAACCCGGTCAACCCACTTGATATATTCCGGATGGCCAGTTCATTTCTTCGGAGCAGGTTAAATCCACCTGATAAAATCACTTTTTCACCGAGGTAAATATTAGTTCCGATAATCAGGTGACTGAGTACCTGCTTACCCCATCCAGGCTTTCCAGATACTCCAAAGTTTTCATTATTGAATAGTGTATCGGTGTATAAAATATCAAAATCATGTAGTCTTTGTGCAGTGAGGGAGATGCTGAAAGGGGCTTTAGCCATTTTCTGGGTTATCCCCATAACCAGATCAAATGGCAGGTCTTCTTGTTCACCATTGAAGGTCTTCAGTTGAACCCCCATATTTTTAGCGGCAATGCCCCATTGGAATCCAGACTCTTCTCTGAAGTAATTCAGTCCGAAATCCAAAGCAACGCCTGAACTTTTCCAGGGGCCATATGCGGCATGAATAAATTTAAGGCTTGCACCATAGAACCAGAACTTTTCATATTTACCAGAAGCGGACACCGAAATCATTTGATCAAATGCCCTGAAAGTTCCAGACACATTTCCTGCCGGGTCTGTGAGTGGTTCTTCACTGTATCCAAAATGTGTCATTGAAACTCCAAAAGTAGCAGCAATCTTATCCGCATGCCAAACACCTGAAGCATGTAAACCAGTTACCGAAGGTGCAAGAAATGTGAAATTTGAAAAAAAAGTTTGATGGTCTGTTGCTCTCAAAAGTGCGGGGTTTTCAATAAACCCGCCAGCTCCACCCCCAATTTGAGAAACGTTTCTGCCACCCAATGCAGCAGTCTGTGCATGCATGGTAATACCAAGGAAGTTATAAATTGAATTTCCATCAAGGGTTTGTCCGTTTACAATACCTGCAAAAAAACATATCACAACTACCCTGATTCCCTTAATAAACATACCCGAAGTTAGTCAGATGAATGTTAAAAATGAAAATCCCCCATGAAAATGGGGGAGATTCTTTAACCCTTAAAACAACCAACATTAGAGAATTACTCTCTTTGCTGTGTATTAACAATGCATTATTTAAAAAAGTTTAAAAAATATCAAAAAAAATTACACAAGTGCAATATCTATTACCTGGTTCATAGTTTTGACATAGTGAAAATTGACTCCTTTGATAAATTCCTGATTAATCTCCTGCACATCCTTTTCATTCTGCCAACACAGAATAATATCGCGAAGACCTGCTCGTTTTGCAGCAAGAACTTTCTCTTTAATACCTCCAACCGGCAAAACCTGACCCCTGAGTGTGATTTCTCCCGTCATGGCCAGGTAAGGTTTCACCTTTCTTCCAGTAAATGCTGATGTGAGTGCAGTAAGCATGGTAATACCTGCACTCGGACCATCCTTTGGCACTGCTCCCTCAGGAACGTGAATATGAATGTTACGCTTTTTGAACAATTCAGTATCAATACCTACTTTTTTGGCATTGGCGTGTAAATAAGTGAGTGCAGTACTGGCACTTTCCTTCATAACTTGTCCCAGATTTCCAGTCAGCTGCAAATCACCTTTTCCCTCAGACAAAGTAGTTTCTATGAAAAGTATATCGCCACCAACGTATGTCCAAGCTAGCCCAACTGCTACACCTGGCATATTGGCTGTCTTATAAAGGTCATTGCTATAACGCGGCTTGCCAAGTATCCTGATTACATCTTTCTCTGTCAAAGTAGACTTGAGCTTCCCCTTCATCACAACATCCTTCGCAAGGCTGCGCATGATGCTGGCCAGTTGTCTGTCCAATTCCCTTACCCCACTTTCACGGGTATAATTTTCAATGATAAACTTCATCACCCGGGTTCCTACCTTAACAACATAAGACTTCAATCCATGCAGCTCCATCTGCCTGGGTAGCAAATATTGCTGTGCAATTTTCTCCTTTTCCTCCACTGCGTAACCGGTGACATCAATGATTTCAAGTCGGTCTCTCAGCGCTGGCTGAATTCCCTGCAAATCATTGGCAGTGGCTATGAACAGCACTTTACTGAGGTCGTATTCAAGTTCAAGGTAATTATCATAAAAACTGTTATTCTGCTCCGGGTCGAGTACTTCGAGTAAAGCAGAAGATGGGTCACCCCTATGATCCCTGCCAACCTTGTCAATTTCATCCAAAATCATTACCGGGTTTGATGACTTTACCTTCCTGATGGATTGTAGGATTCTGCCGGGCATGGCTCCAATATAGGTTTTACGATGGCCTCTGATTTCACTTTCATCATGTAACCCACCTAAACTGAAACGCACGTATTTTCTGCCAATAGCACTGGCAATGCTTTTGCCCAAAGATGTTTTCCCAATTCCGGGAGGTCCTACAAAACAAAGGATAGGACTTTTCATATCTCCCTTGAGCTTCAATACTGCCAAATATTCAAGTATCCGTTCTTTGATTTTATCCATACCAAAATGGTCTTTATCAAGAACCTTTCTGGCTTTCTTCAAATCATAGCTATCTGCTGTATATGTTTCCCAAGGAAGGTCAAGCATCAGGTCTACATGATTGTAAACGGTTGAATAATCTGGTGTGCTGGGATGCATTCTTTCCAGTTTTTCAATTTCCTTCTGAAATAGCTCCTTTGCTGGCTTCGACCATTTTTTTAATTCCCCCTTCTTCTTCATTTCCTGTATTTCCCTGTCATTGGTATCACCGCCAAGCTCTTCTTTGATACTTTTTAACTGTTGCTGAAGGAAATATTCTTTTTGCTGTTTATCAAGTTCAGTTTTTGTTTTGGATGTAACCTTATTTTTTAACTCAACAAATTGAAGCTCTTTCTGAAGCAGTTTCAGTAACATTTCAGCCCGCTGACGCATATCATTCATCTCCAGCAATTGTTGCTTTTCCTGTAACTCACAATTGAGATTACTTCCCACAAAATGAATCAGGAATGAAGGGTTCTCAATATTCCTGAGGATTATTGACGCTTCGGTTGGAATATTGGGTGAAAGCTGAATGATTTGTGATGCAAGGTCTTTAATGGATGCTACTGATGCATCAAAGGATTGATCTCCCTTGATCAATTCTTCATCCAACACGTTAATCTCGCCTTTGAAATACGGATCTTCCGCAGTAATCTTTAACAGTGAAAATCTTTTTTTTCCCTGCAATATTGCGGTTGTTCCCCCATCCGGCATTTTTATCAACTTAATAATCTTGGCAACGGTACCAACTGAAACAAGGTCTGCAATACCTGGATCCTCAACAGAACTGTCTCGCTGTGATAAAACTGCTACCAGTTTGTCAGCCTTATACGCATCAGATATTGCCTTGATAGATTTATCCCTTCCAACTGTAATAGGAATAACCACGCCTGGAAACAGAACGGTATTCCTCAATGGTAAAAGTGGCAGTTCAGTAGGTATTACAGTATCATCAGCCCCATCTTCATTTTCATTCAGTGGTATTATAGGCATGAAGTCCATTTCATCCTCCTGAGGCAGAAAATTCATTTTCAGTTCCATATTTATTCAATTGCGACAAAATGACATAAAGCCATCTTGAATTACTCAAAATCGGGTAT
>JBDLUZ010000010.1:0-29597 GCA_039805045.1 Bacteroidota bacterium
CAAGGTTTTTACGGATCATATGCTGGTAGCAGATTATGCTAATGGGGCATGGGGTTTACCGGAGATCGTGCCATACGGACCAATTTCTTTTGATCCGTCTATGGCTACACTGCATTATGGGCAGGCTATTTTTGAGGGGATAAAGGGGTATAGGTTGGCCGATGGAACAGCTGCTGTATTCAGGCCAGAAGACAACTTCAGAAGGTTTAACCGTTCAGCCAGGAGAATGGAAATGCCTGATGTGCCAGAAGAGATTTTCCTGGATGGTATGAAGAAACTTATTCAGGTTGACGAGGATTGGATTCCGCAGGATTATGACCATGCCCTGTACATTCGGCCGTTTATGTTTGCTACAGACGAAGTGATTGGCGTTTCTCCCTCTTCAACTTATAAATTCATGATCATCCTGAGTCCGGTTGGTCCTTATTACGCAGCCCCCATGAGGATTTATGTTGAAGAGCATTTTGTAAGGGCCGCACCCGGGGGAGTGGGCTACGCCAAGACAGCTGGAAATTATGCTGCTTCACTACATCCGGCAGCTGTAGCCCGGGATCGGGGGTACGATCAGATTTTGTGGACTGACGCGAATGAACACCGGTATGTGCAGGAGTGCGGCACCATGAACGTGTTTTTTGTACTGGATGGCAAGTTGATTACACCCGGACTGGAAAGTGGAACCATCCTGGAAGGTGTTACCAGGGATAGTGTGATTAAGGTTGCGGGAGACCTTGGCATCGCTGTGGAAGAACGCGAAATTGCTATAGACGAGTTGGCTGACATGTACAATGCTGGCAGGCTTACCGAGGCTTTTGGTGCAGGTACTGCAGCAACAATTGCCAAGATAGCGGAGTTGCGTAACAGGGAACAGGTGATGACATTTAATCCGGAAAATGCGCCGGTTGCAGATAGGATAAAGCAGATTTTGACTGAAATCAGAGACGGCAAAACAGCTGATTTACGCGGCTGGATGGTACCCGTAGCCTGATATTTAGCAAGTAATTATAAAATTTTGGGTCAGGCGTTTGGATTTTGGAAATTAAACCATACCTTTGCCGTCCCGTTAAAAAAATAGGGTATAATGCCTACAATTCAACAGCTCGTAAGAAAAGGAAGGGAGATTATCAAGGCCAAGAGCAAATCAAGGGCACTTGATGCATGTCCACAGCGTCGCGGTGTTTGCACACGCGTTTATACTACAACACCTAAAAAGCCGAACTCAGCCCTGAGGAAGGTCGCGAAAGTGCGACTTACCAACAAGGTAGAGGTGATTGCTTACATACCCGGTGAAGGTCATAACTTGCAAGAGCACTCCATTGTGCTGATCAGGGGTGGTCGTGTGAAGGACTTGCCAGGTGTGCGTTATCACATCGTAAGGGGTAGTCTGGATACTGCAGGTGTGAAGGACAGAAAGAAGAGCCGCTCCAAGTACGGAACAAAGCGCGAAAAGGCTAAAAAATAAATTCAAAACATCGAAATCTAAATAGATGAGGAAGTCCAGAGCAAAAAAACTACCGCTTGCGCCAGATCCAAAGTTTAACGATACACTCGTTACACGTTTTATCAATAACGTTATGTGGCAGGGCAAGAAAGATGCGGCATTGACCATTTTTTATGACGCATTAGACAAGGTTTCCAAAATGACAAGTGAGGATGGATATGAAGTTTGGAGAAAGGCTTTGTCTAATGTAACACCTGCCGTAGAAGTTAGGAGCCGCCGTATTGGTGGTGCAACTTTTCAGATTCCAGCTGAGGTAAGGCCAGACAGAAAAATATCTCTTAGCATCAAGTGGCTTGTGCGTTTTTCACGTGAGCGCAATGGTCGCAGCATGGCAGATAAGTTGGCCAACGAAATCGTTGCAGCAAGCAAGGGTGAAGGCGGTGCTTACAAAAAGAAGGAAGATACCCACAGGATGGCTGAAGCCAACAAGGCTTTCGCTCACTTCCGCGTGTGAGTATGTTATAATATTTCAAAGGGGCTGCAGTATTGCAGCCCCTTTTTTATTTCCTATTCTCCTTGCCTTTCACTAACTTTGCACCCGCAAAAGTTCGGGGTCTTTTTAGGATCCTTCAATTGTGACCATAACAAAACATTTTAAACAATAAGAATAGTCATGGCAGACTTAAAATTTCAACGCAATTTCGGTATTGCCGCACACATTGATGCCGGTAAAACCACTACAACTGAGCGTATCCTGCGCTACACAGGAATGATCCACAAGATCGGTGAGGTGCACGACGGTGCAGCAACCACTGACTGGATGGAACAGGAAAAGGAGCGTGGTATCACCATTACTTCAGCTGCAGTAAGTTGTCAGTGGAACTTCCCTACAGTTTTGGGTAAGGCAACCCCTGATACCAAAAAATATTATTTCAATATCATTGATACTCCAGGCCACGTGGATTTCACTGTAGAAGTGGAACGTTCCATGCGTGTGCTTGACGGACTGATCGCGCTTTTCTCAGCAGTGGATGGTGTTGAGCCCCAGTCTGAGACTGTATGGCGTCAGGCTAACCGTTACAAGGTTCCGCGTATCGGATTTGTGAACAAAATGGACCGCAGCGGTGCAGATTTCTTGATGGTTGTTCGTCAAGTAAAGGAAATGCTTGGTGCAAAAGCAGTTCCCTTGCAGTTGCCGATAGGTGCAGAAGATAATTTCAAGGGTGTAGTTGACCTTATCAAGATGAAAGGAATCATCTGGCACATGGAAACAGAGGGAATGACTTTTGACGAGATCCCTGTTCCGGAAGATATGGTTGAGGAAGCGAATGAGTGGAGGCAAAATTTGATCGAGGCAGTTGCTGAGTACGATGATAAGTTACTTGAGAAGTTCTTCGATGACCCAAGTAGCATTTCTGAAGAAGAAGTACACGAGGCAATTCGTAAAGCATGTATCGACCTCAGTATTGTTCCCATGATGTGTGGTTCATCCTTTAAAAATAAAGGTGTTCAGACTGCACTTGATGCCGTTTGCCGCTACCTCCCTGCTCCGGTAGACATTGATGCCGTAGAAGGTATCAATCCAGACAATGGAGAAACAGTGGTCCGTAAGCCTGAGGCTTCTGAGCCATTTGCAGCGCTTGCATTCAAGATCATGACTGATCCGTTTGTAGGACGTCTTGCATTCTTCAGGGTTTATTCAGGTCACCTTGATGCTGGTTCTTATGTATTGAATGTGAGAAGTGGAAAGAAAGAGCGTATCAGCCGTATCATGAAGATGTTTGCTAACAAACAGAACCCAATTGATTTTATTGAGGCTGGTGATATTGGAGCTGCAGTTGGTTTCAAGGAAATCAAAACCGGAGATACCCTTTGTGATGAAGACCATCCAATTGTACTTGAGAATATGTTCATTCCTGAGCCTGTAATTTCCGTGGCTGTAGAGCCAAAGGCACAGGCAGATGTTGACAGGATGGGTATGGCAATTGCCAAGTTGGTGGAGGAAGATCCAACCCTTCGTGTAAAAACTGATGAGGAAACTGGACAAACTATTCTGAGTGGAATGGGTGAGCTGCATCTGGAGATTATTGTTGACAGGATGCGCCGTGAATTTAAAGTTGAAGTGAACCAGGGAGCTCCTCAGGTTGCTTACAAGGAAGCATTCCAATCGACCATTGAACACCGCGAAACTTTGAAGAAGCAAACAGGTGGACGTGGTAAGTTTGCTGATATCGTTTTTGAAATGGGTCCAGCAGACGAAGAATGGCTGAAAGAGAATCCAGGAAAGCAAATGCAGTTTGTCAATGATATTTTTGGAGGATCTATTCCACGTGAATTTGTACCTGCTATCCAAAAAGGATTTGAGCAATCTATGACTTCCGGTATTTTGGCAAACTATCCTGTTGAACACATGAAGATTCGTGTTTTTGACGGAAGTTTCCACCAGGTTGACTCTGATTCCATGTCTTTCGAATTGTGCGCGAAGTCAGGTTTCCGTGAGGCAGGTCGCAAGGCTAAACCTGTATTGCTTGAGCCAATTATGCGTGTTGAAGTAATCACCCCAGAACAGTACATGGGTGATGTTACCGGTGACCTTAACAGAAGAAGGGGCATGCTTGAGGGAATGGACAGTCGTGCAGGTGCGCAGGTAATTAAGGCCAAAGTTCCTTTGAGTGAAATGTTTGGTTACGTTACCCAGCTCCGTTCACTTTCATCCGGAAGGGCATCATCAACCATGGAGTTCTCGCATTACAATCCAGCTCCCAATAATATTGCTGAAGAGGTAATAGCCAGGGTAAAAGGGAAGTCAAAAGACTAATTTGAGCTCTTTTTATAAGTTATGGCCCCGGAAGATCTTCCGGGGCCATTTTTTTTAAATGTTTTTTTAGGTTTGAATCAAATTTCATTGAATTTCTTTTGTAAGTATAAAACTATTCCTTACTTTTGCATCCCCGTTTAAAAAATGGGAAACAAATTATGTCACAAAGAATCAGGATAAAATTGCAGTCATACGACCACAATCTGGTTGACAAATCTGCAGAGAAGATTGTAAAGACCGTTCGCAGTACAGGAGCCGTTATAACAGGACCAATTCCTCTTCCTACACAGAAGCGGATATTTACCGTGTTAAAATCCCCTCACGTTAACAAGAAGAGCCGTGAGCAGTTTCAGTTGTCAACCCACAAGCGTTTGCTTGACATCTATACTTCGTCATCACGTACTGTTGATGCATTGAGTAAGCTTGATTTGCCTAGTGGTGTTGATGTTGAGATTAAGGCCTGACCGCTTTTAAAGTGCGCTGTTGACACAGTGCGAAGTTCTTTAGTTTTCATCTCCCAATTGATTGCCGTTGGCATGAGAAAAAGGAGCGCTGAATTTAGGTTTTCTCTCTCTTAGGAGAGTTTAAATATAAACAAGCCCTTCGAGGTTTGTTTACTGTCGGTACTTCCATCCTGGCGATTCAGGAAAACGGAAAAGGTCGATAGCAAACTGGGATTGAAGTGGGGTTATGCCTCATTGTCCATTTAACCGAAAAGGGTATAAAATTTGAACCATGAAAGGAATTATCGGTAAAAAAATCGGGATGACCAGCATCTTCGGTCCCGACGGGAAGCAGACCTCCTGCACCGTCATCGAGGCTGGTCCATGTGTGGTTACGCAAGTAAAGACCAGCGACAACGATGGTTATACTGCACACCAGCTTGCATTTGGCGAAAAGTCAGAAAACAGAGCCATTGCTTCAGTTAGGGGCCATTTTGCAAAGGCTTCTTCTACTCCAAAAAGTTTTGTAAAAGAGTTCAGGGATTACAGCCTTGAAAAGAACGTGGGTGAGTCTGTCACTTGCGATATTTTCGTTGAGGGCGAGAAAGTTGATGTTGTGGGAACTACCAAGGGTAAGGGTTTTCAGGGTGTTGTAAAACGCCATGGTTTCTCTGGTGTTGGTGAGCAGTCTCATGGTCAACATGATCGTCAGCGTGCGCCAGGTTCAATTGGTAACTCATCTGATGCTTCCAGGGTTTTCAAGGGTATGCGTATGGCTGGCCGTATGGGTGGTGATCGCGTAAAAGTGAAAGGCCTGAAAGTTGTAAAGATTTTCGCTGAAAAGAATTACATCCTTGTAAGCGGATCTGTACCGGGCCACAATGGTTCAATAGTTTTTATTCAGAATTAATTCAACGCATCGAACATGCAAGTAGACGTATTATCAATAACAGGAAGTAAGACTGGCAGGACAGTAGATCTGCCTGAGGATATTTTTGGCGCGGAGCCGAATAACCACGTGATTTACCTTGCCGTAAAGCAGTATCTTGCTGCCCAGCGTCAGGGAACACACAAGGTTAAGACCCGTGCAGAAGTTAAAGGTGCCAGCAGAAAGCTGCACAAGCAAAAAGGTACAGGCGGAGCCCGTAAGGGTAACATTCGTAACCCTTTGTACAAAGGTGGTGGTACTATTTTTGGTCCAAAACCACATGGTTATGACATCAAGCTGAATCGTCAGGTAAAGGATCTTGCCAAAGTGAGTGCACTGAGTCACAAGGGTAAGGCCAATGCTATCATGGTGGTAGAAGACATGCAGCTTGAAGTGCCTAAAACAAATACATTTGCGGGAATGCTCAAGGGTTTGAATATAAGCAATAAGAAAGCTTTGTATGTTACACCTGAGTACAACGAACAGGTTTTTGTAAGTGCACGCAATATCCCTTCAGTGCTTACATCAGTGCTCTCCGATATCAACACGTATGACGTGATGAATGCTGATGTACTTGTACTCAGTGAGTCTGCTGCAAACATGTTTATCGAGCAGGAAGAGGGTGTTGAAGCTTAATTGATTTAATCAAATTTTAAACAAGAGATATGAAACTTGCTGATGTACTGGTAAAGCCCATCTTGTCTGAGAAGGCAAACCAGCTTTCAGAAAAAAGCCGTGTTTATTCATTCAGGGTTGCTCGTTTTGCGAATAAGCTTGAAATTAAAAAAGCGGTTGAGGACTTCTATGGTGTCACGGTTGAAGATGTTCGTACTGCTGTTGCTCCTGCAAAAAGTAAGAGCCGAATGACCAAAGCTGGTGTAATCAGTGGCCGTAAGCCATCCTACAAAAAAGCTTTTGTAACCGTTGGCGAAGGTGATACCATCGACCTTTATGCAAATATTTAATTGAAAAAGAAGCCCTAAGGGCAAAAAAATAAGAACATGCCATTAAAGAAGTACAAACCGATTACAGCCGGAACCAGGTGGAGGATAGGTAACGCTTACGCTGAGGTAACCACATCAACTCCTGAAAAGTCTCTTTTGGAGACAGTGAAGAAGACAGGTGGCCGCAACGCGCAGGGACGCAGAGCAATGCGTTACATTGGCGGTGGTAACAAAAAAATGTACAGGGTAATTGACTTCAAGCGTGACAAGCATGCGATTCCCGCAAAAGTAGCCACGATTGAGTATGATCCGAATAGGACTTCATTCATTGCCTTGTTGAACTACGCAGATGGAGAAAAGCGTTACATACTTGCTCCTCAGGGACTTGAAGTGGGAATGACTGTAATCAGCGGTCCTGCTGTACCTCCTGAAGTTGGTAATACCCTCATCATGAAGAATATGCCTTTGGGTACTAATCTTCACAACATTGAAATGCAGCCCGGACAGGGTGGCAAGATTGCACGCAGTGCCGGTGCTTCCGCCCAGTTAACAAACAAGGAAGAGAAGTATGCAGTGTTGAAGATGCCTTCTGGTGAGTTGAGAAAAGTGTTGATTAATTGTTTTGCTACTGTAGGTGTTTTATCTAACTCTGATCATAGTCTTGAGAGTATGGGTAAAGCAGGTCGCAATCGCTGGAAAGGTATTCGTCCTCGTAACAGGGGTGTTGCCATGAACCCAGTAGACCATCCGATGGGTGGTGGTGAAGGTCGCTCTTCAGGTGGACATCCCCGCAGCCGTACCGGTAAGTATGCAAAGGGTGAGAAGACCAGGACACTTGGTAAGGGCAGTGATAAGCTCATTATCCAGCGTAAGAATGGTAAAAAACTCGCCAAATAAGCAATCAGAAAAGAACTCATAACTAGAAATAAAGAATATGGCTCGTTCAATTAGAAAAGGCCCGTATGTTGCGGCTAAATTAGAAAAGAAGGTTGAAGCGATGAATGATGGCAAATCTAAAAGAGCTGTCGTCAAGACCTGGAGCCGCAGGAGTACGATTACACCTGACTTCGTGGGACATACCTTCGCTGTTCACAATGGTAATAAATTTATTCCCGTTTACGTAACAGAGTTCATGGTAGGTCACAAGCTTGGTGAGTTTTCTCCAACCAGGAACTTCAAAGGACACTCCAGTAAGAAATCATAATGAATTCGCCCCGTTCACAGGGTAGTAAAAAAACAATATGGAAGCAGTAGCAAAATTGAGAAATTATCCCACTTCACCCAGGAAAATGCGACTCCTGGCTGATCACATCCGTGGATTAAAAGTAGAAAAGGCTGTAGCAATTTTGGAGCATCATCCACAGCACAGTGCAACACCACTGAGAAAGCTTGTTCTTTCTGCTGTCAGCAACTGGAAGCAGAAGAACGAAGGTGGTAATGTTGAATCCCTTGTTGTGAAGACTATTTTTGTTGATGGCGCGCGCAGCATCAAAAGAATGCTTCCTGCACCTCAGGGACGTGCTTACCGCATGCGCAAACGCAGCAATCATGTAACTGTTATTGTTGACGCACACAATTAAGAACTTTACAAACTGAATCATAATGGGTCAAAAAACGAATCCAATTGGCAACAGGTTAGGCAGTAAAAAGGACTACGCACACAAACTTATCGAAGATGATAGGGTTCGTGGATACCTTAACGCACGTATCAATAAAGGTGGTATTGCCAAAATAGTTATAGAGCGTACACTCAATAAATTGATCATCACAATCCATACATCCAAACCCGGTATCATCATCGGTAAAGGTGGTGGAGAAGTTGACCGGATCAAAGAAGAGTTGAAGAAACTCACTGGAAAGGATGATGTACAAATCAACATTCTTGAGATCCGCCGTCCTGAGCTTGATGCAACTATTGTAGGTGAAACTATTGCCAAGCAAATTGAGAACAGGATCAACTACAAGCGTGCAATCAAAATGGCTATCGCTTCTACAATGCGCTTAGGTGCTGAGGGGATAAAAATTAAAGCAAGTGGTCGTATTGGTGGTGCTGAAATTGCGCGTTCTGAAGAGATGAAAGATGGTCGTGTTCCATTGCATACTTTCAGAATGGATATAGATTACGCTTCAGTATTTGCACAAACTGTTTATGGTAAGATTGGTATCAAGGTTTGGATTTGTAAAGGTGAAGTATTGGCTAAGCGTGATTTAAATCCAAATATTATTGGTGCAAAATCTGAGGGTGCTGAAAGAAGGGATTTACGCGGTGGAACTGGACGTGATGAAAGAAGAGGTGGTGGCCGAGACGACAGAAGAGGCGGTGGTTCAAGGGATCGCAGGGGTTAATTAATTTACTAACGGGTATTCATTAAAAATACTTCAACATGTTACAACCAAAAAGAACAAAACACAGAAAGGCCCAGAAAGGAAGAATAAGAGAAGTTGCCAAACGTGGTACTACCCTTGCTTTCGGTTCATTTGGCCTCAAGGCTCTTGAGCCTGTGTGGATGACCAATCGTCAAATAGAAGCTGCACGTCAGGCAATGACACGTGCCATGAAACGTGAAGGTAATGTCTGGATTAGAATTTTTCCTGATAAACCAATCACAAGGAAACCACTTGAAGTAAGGATGGGTAAGGGTAAAGGTAATCCTGAATTCTGGGCTGCCGTAGTTGAGCCAGGAAGAATTTTGTTTGAAGTTGAAGGTGTAACTTTAGAAGTTGCTCAAGAGGCTATGCATTTAGCTGCCGCTAAGTTGCCTATAAAAACAAAGTTTATTGTACGCAGGGATTTTGCAGCATAAGGTATAAGTAAGTTAAACAACAGAACCATGTCAAAGAAAATCGATTTTTTAAAAAGCCTTACTACCCTGAATGAATCAGATATAAAGGCAAAAATCAGTGAGGATGAATTGCGTTTAAAGAAATTGCAGTTTACTCATGTTATCACACCACTCGAGAACCCAATGAGTATCAGGGCATTGAGAAAAGATATTGCACGTCTCAAAACTGAATTAAAGAAAAGGGTTACTGCCTGATTGGAGCAGTTCAATTAAAAAACAATCCGGTAACTGCCGGGAATAAAATAGAAAGAAATGGTTGATAGAAAACTTCGCAAGACCAAAACAGGGGTAGTCAGTAGTGATAAGATGGAAAAGACCATCACAGTTGCTGTTGAAAGAAAGGTAAAGCACCCCATCTATGGAAAGTTTGTAAAGAAGACAACAAAATTCCATGCTCATGATGAAAAGAATGAGGCGAAGCCAGGTGATGTGGTACGCATCATGGAAACTAGGCCTATGAGTAAGACAAAGCGTTGGAGACTTGTTGATATCATTGAAAAGGCCAAGTAGGATTCACGACGTGGTCAATAGACAAATCGTTTAACCAGAAGGCGACAGCCGATTAAAATATAATAAAATGATTCAGCAAGAATCCAGATTGAATGTAGCAGACAACAGCGGTGCCAAAGAGGTACTCTGTATCCGTGTACTGGGAAACAGCGGACAGGATTATGCCAAAATTGGTGATAAGATAGTTGTTACTGTAAAGGACGCTATCCCCGCAGGTGGTGTAAAAAAGGGTACAGTAGCCAAGGCCGTTATTGTAAGAACAAAAAATAAACTTCGCAGGAAGGATGGTTCATATATCCGTTTTGACGACAATGCAGTAGTATTGTTGAATGCAGCTGATGAGCCAAGGGGTACCCGTATTTTCGGCCCGGTAGCCAGGGAGCTAAGGGACAAAGGTTACATGAAAATTATTTCACTGGCCCCTGAAGTACTTTAATTGCGTATAAACTGCGTGAATAACGCTTTAAAATAAAGAAGATGAGCAATAGATTCAAACCCAAATTCAACATCAAAAAGGGCGATACCGTAGTGGTTATCGCGGGAGACGATAAGGACCCCAAGAAACCACGCAAGGTCCTCGAAGTTTTTCCCGACAAAGCCAGGGTATTGGTTGAGGGCGTTAACATTGTTACCCGTCATACTAAACCTTCCGCCCAGAATACCAAAGGTGGTTTGGTGAAGAAAGAAGCTTCCTTACACATCAGCAACATTATGCTGTGGGATTCCTCAAAAGGTGAGGCTACAAAGGTTAAGCGTACGCGGGAGAATGGAAAATTAATCAGAATTTCTAAAAAGTCAGGGGAGGTAATCAAATAATGAGCACAGCAACTTATACACCCAGGTTACAGTCCAAGTACCAGAAAGAAGTGGTACCTGCACTGATGAAAAAATTCAGTTATTCTTCAGTAATGCAAGCACCAAAGCTCACCAAGATCTGTCTCAACAGAGGTGTTAATGGTGCTGTAGCTGACAAAAAGTTAATTGATATTGCAGTAGACGAGCTTACTACCATTACCGGTCAGAAAGCTGTAGCTACGCGTTCTAAAAAGGACATTTCTAATTTCAAGTTGCGTAAAAACATGCCTATTGGTGCACGTGTAACGTTACGTGGTGTTAAAATGTTTGAGTTCCTTGACAGGTTAATTTCAGCCTCTTTGCCACGTGTGCGTGATTTCAAAGGAATCAGTGAGAAAGCTTTTGATGGTAGAGGTAACTATACACTCGGTGTAACTGAGCAAATAATTTTTCCTGAAATTGACATTGATAAAGTGAATAAGATCACAGGAATGGATATTACTTTTGTTACTACTGCCAGGAATAATGAAGAAGCATATGAGCTCCTGAAAGAACTTGGTATGCCATTCAAAAACATTAAAAGGGATTAAAAGAAATAATTTGGGCATGCTGCCCGGGTTTAATACAACTAAGAATTATGGCAAAAGAATCAGTTAAAGCCAGGCAAAGAAAAAGGGAGAAGATGGTCGCCCAGTTTGCAGAAAAACGTGCTGCATTGAAAGCTGCTGGTGAGTGGCAAGCTCTGGACCAACTTCCCAAGAATTCATCTAAGGTTCGCCTGAAAAACAGGTGTCAGCTTACTGGAAGACCTAAGGGTTACATGAGGTTCTTTGGTTTATCCAGGGTTACCTTCCGGGACATGGCACTGTCAGGAAAGATTCCTGGAGTAAAGAAAGCCAGCTGGTAAACCGAACGGACGTAATAGATAATTAACAAATAAAAGCCTAAATAAGTCCGCTCTGGCGGAGCTAAGGAGGGAAAATAATATGACAACAGATCCAATTGCAGATTTCCTGACCAGAATCAGGAATGCACAGATGGCAGGACATAGAATCGTGGAAATACCCGCTTCTAACCTGAAAAAGCGGATGACTGAAATTTTATACAACCAGGGCTATATCCTGAAGTATAAGTTTGAAGATGATTCCAAGCAGGGAGTTATTAAAATAGCTCTTAAATATGATCCTACAACAAAGGAGCCCGCAATCAAAACCATGGAGCGTGTTTCACGTCCGGGTCTCAGGCAGTATGCGAGTCCTTCTGAATTCAAGCGTGTCAAAAATGGTTTAGGTGTTGCAATCATTTCTACATCTAAGGGTGTATTGACTGATAAAGATGCCAAGTCTCAGAATGTAGGTGGAGAAGTACTCTGCTATATATATTAGTAAAATCATTTCTTGACAGATATCCTGATTGCGCAATAAGTTTTCTATACGGAACTGAAACCATCAGGAGAAAGCAAGAAATTTAAATCAAATAGTATGTCTCGTATAGGTAAAAAGCTTATTGAACTTCCATCGGGTGTTACATTATCTGTTGGTTCAGACAACATGGTAACTGTAAAAGGACCTAAAGGTGAATTAAAGCAACTGGTTGACCGTGATATCATCATTGAAATAAATGGTAGCACTGTTGAAATCAAGCGTCCAACTGACCAAATCAGGCACCGCGCCCTTCATGGTCTTTACAGAGCGCTGATCAGTAACCTCGTTGTTGGTGTTACTACAGGTTTCAAGAAAGAATTGGAATTGGTTGGTGTAGGTTATAAGGCTGCAAATCAGGGAAACACACTCGATTTGTCTCTTGGTTATTCGCACAACATCATTTTTGAAATCCCCTCTGAGCTTTCTTTAAGAACAACTCAGGAAAAGGGTGACAACCCAAGAATTTTTCTTGAAGGAGCTGATAAGCAACTCCTCGGTCAGGTTGCAGCCAAAATCAGGGGATTAAGGAAACCTGAGCCATACAAAGGTAAAGGTGTTAAATACAAAGGTGAATACATCCGTCGCAAGGCAGGTAAATCAGCTGGTAAATAAAAATCGTTAACTATCCTGGCAGCATCAGGGCAAATTAATATAAGATGAACGTAAAAGCATTGAGAAAACAGAGGATCAAATACACGATCCGGAAAAAAATTTCAGGAACGGCACAAAAGCCTAGGCTTAGTGTCTTCAGAAGCAATACTGAAATATATGTCCAGATGATAGATGATGTAAACGGCGTAACCCTTACATCTGCTTCATCCCGTGACAAGGATATAGCAGCTCAAAAAGTAAACAAGTCTGAGAAAAGTAAACTGGTTGGACTTGCTGTAGCACAAAAGGCTATTTCACTTGGGTTAACAACGTGTGTTTTCGACAGAGGAGGATTCCTTTACCATGGTCGCGTGAAAGCAGTTGCTGATGGCGCCCGTGAAGGAGGTCTCCAATTCTAATTACCAATTTATTCATTTATCAATTTTCAATAGATGTCAAAAGTAAATTACACCAAAGTCAAAGCCGGAGACCTTGAGTTGAAGGAGAAAGTTGTTGCTATAAACCGTGTTGTAAAAACAACCAAAGGTGGACGTGCTTTCAGCTTCTCTGCACTTGTTGTTGTCGGAAACGAGCAGGGTGTTGTAGGTCATGGACTAGGTAAGGCCAAAGAAGTTCAGCAGGCTATTACAAAAGGAATAGAAGATGCCAAGAAAAACCTCATTAAGGTTCCTGTGATGAAAGGCACTATCCCTCATGATCAGTTTTGCAAGGAAGGTGCTGCTAAAGTACTTATCAAGCCTGCTGCCCATGGTACAGGTGTAATTGCAGGTGGTAGTATGCGTGCAGTTCTTGAAAGTGTAGGAATTACAGACGTACTTGCTAAATCTCTTGGTTCAGCTAACCCGCATAATGTGGTTAAGGCTACATTCAAGGCACTTGCAATGCTGCGTGAGCCTATCAATGTTTCCAAAACCCGTACAATTGCCCTGAAAAGAGTATTTAACGGTTAATCATTCCAGAGCTCATTATCAAACATTTAATCCCCTGGGGTTTCAATATGAAAAAGCTGAAAATAACTAAAGTAAAAAGTGTAATTGACCGTCCGGAACGTCAGAAAAGAACCATGGAAGCTCTTGGTTTAAAGAAACTGAATGCTACTGTTGAGTTGGAAGCAACGCCACAGATTCTTGGGATGGTTAGAAAAGTTAATCACCTTGTAAAGGTTGAAGAAATTTAGACAATCCCTGTTGTCTATTTATAAATTTATAGCATACGAGTGGTCTCAGGGGACTGCGTTGAGTAAAAAATTATACAATGAATTTACACAATTTAAGGCCAGCTAAAGGAGCAACTAAGAAATCCAAGAGAATTGGTCGTGGTGAAGCATCAGGACATGGTGGAACATCTACAAAAGGTAATAAGGGTGGACAAAGCCGTGCAGGTTATAAAAGTAAGAAGAGCCATGAAGGTGGACAGATGCCTATCCAGCGTAGGATACCTAAGGTCGGTTTCAAAAATATCAGCAGGGTAGAATACAAAGTATTTAACCTCGGTCAGGTAGAAACACTTGTTGAGAAATATGGCCTTTCTGATTTCAGTATGGAGAATCTTTATGGTAATGGTTTGATAAACCGAACTGATAAAGTTAAAATTCTAGGTAATGGTGCAATTACTGGAAAATTGACTTTCAGGGTTAATGCCGTTAGTGAAAAAGCAAAGGCTATCATCGAAGCAGCAGGTGGAACTGTTGAAATAATCAAATAATTTCCGATATTTAGTAGCCAAAACTATTAGATTGACAACGGATAAAAATATTTTCCAGTGAAGAAGTTCATTCAAACCGTTAAGAATATCTGGAGCATAGATGAATTAAGAAGCAAGATTACCGTAACCCTTTTGCTTATACTTATCTATCGCTTTGGTTCTCATGTTTCCCTTCCGGGTATAGATCCTAATAAGTTGGATCTTGAAAGTGCCAAAAAAGGTCTTCTAGGCCTTTTTGATACTTTTGCTGGTGGTTCATTTTCCAATGCTTCAATCTTTGCATTGGGTATAATGCCCTATATCTCGGCTTCCATCTTTATGCAACTGATGACAATTCTTGTTCCTCAGATGCAAAAAATTCAAAAAGAAGGAGACAGCGGAAGAAAAAAAATCAATAACTGGACACGTTACCTCACTGCTATCGTTACTGTTTTTCAAGCAGCTGCTTATGTTGCATATCTGAAAAACGTGAGCAGAGATGCCATGATTGAGGCATATCAGCCTTATTTCTGGTTGTCAACTGTAATTGTACTCACTGCAGGTACATTATTTGTAATGTGGCTTGGAGAGAAAATACAAGATAAAGGTCTTGGTAATGGTACTTCAATCATCATTATGGTTGGTATCTTAGCTCGTCTCCCTCAATCCTTCATCGGAGAATTTGCTGCTAAGCAAGTAGGCGGTGGTGGAGGCTTACTTGTTTTCCTGGTTGAAATTGCATTCTTAATTGCAATCATCCTTGGTCTCATCTTGCTCGTTCAAGGTGTTCGCAAAGTTCCTATCAGCTATGCTAAGCAACTTGTTGGAAGTAAGTCAATGACAGGTGCAAGACAGTTCCTCCCACTTAAAGTAAATGCATCTGGTGTAATGCCGATCATCTTTGCCCAGGCAATCATGTTTTTGCCTACATTGGCTTCATTCACCAACTTAGAATCAGGAAAAGGCCTGGCCCGAATCTTCAACGATCCTAGTAATGTTTGGTATATGACTATTTATGTTGTCATGGTTATTGCCTTCACATTCCTTTATACTGCACTTATATTTAACCCTAAACAGATGGCAGACAGCCTGAAGCAGAACAATGGATTTATCCCAGGTGTTAAGCCAGGTCAGCCAACTGCAGATTATATTGGTCAGGTTATGGATCGCATAACATTACCTGGTGCAATATTTCTTGCTGCCATTGGTATTCTCCCAGGAATAGCTCAACAATTAGGGGTAACACAATCTTTTGCATCTTTCTTTGGTGGTACATCTCTCCTGATTATGGTTGGTGTTATCCTTGATACACTCCAGCAGATCGAAACACATCTTTTAATGCGTCAGTACGATGGATTAATGACAGGTGGAAGAATACAGGGCAGACAAACCGCATCACCAACTGAACTTTAAATGATTCGGATCAAATCCAACGCTGAAGTTGAGTTGATCCGCGAGAGTGCATTACTCGTAAGTGCTACACTCGCTGAATTGGCTTCAATGCTTAAGCCTGGTATATCAACGTCGATGCTCGACAGACGTGCAGAGGAGTTTATCAATGATAACAAGGCTGTACCATCTTTCAAAAACTACCGAGGATACCCCTATGCAACTTGCATTTCAGTAAATGATGCTGTTGTTCATGGGTTTCCCAACAGCAAGGAACTCAAAGAAGGTGATCTTGTTTCTATCGATGTAGGTGTTTTTAAAAATGGTTTTCACGGAGACAGTGCATATACATTTGGACTTTTACCTGTTCCAGATCCACATCAGTTGCTGATGAGCGTTACCCGTGATTCTTTGTTACTTGGAATTGAAAAAGCAATTTCTGGCAATCGTGTTGGTGATATTTCATTTGCCATTCAAGACTTTACAGAGCGGAAACATAACTTTGGCGTTGTCAGAGAGTTGGTTGGTCATGGTTTGGGAAAACAACTACATGAGGATCCCCAAGTTCCCAATTATGGCAAAAAAGGTTCTGGTCCAAAATTGAAAGATAACATGGTTATCGCCATAGAACCGATGATCAATATGGGTACAAGGGATGTGATCTATGATGCGGACGGATGGACTGTAAGAACAAAAGATGGCTCATTTTCTGCACACTATGAACATACTATTTGTATAAAGAAAGGTAAAGCTGATGTTTTATCGAGTTTCAACCCCATTATTGCTGCAGAAAAACAAAATACCCTCCTGCTGAGTGATTATTAAACATATTTAGATTTAATTCTAATAACTAACTTTAGAGGATGAAAAAACAATTTTTCGTCCTCTTTTTTTTACCTGTTTTAGCATTCTCACAACGATCAGAAGTATATAAGGTCAGGGATTTCAGGGTTAAAAACGAATCTGTTTTATTGAATCACTTTAAAGAGTTTCTACAGATCCCGAATATTGCCTCTGACTTGCCCAATATTTTAAAAAATGCCGCTTGGATAAGTAATTTAATGCAGTCTAAGGGTATTGCCAATGTTCAATTGCTTTCACCAATTACACCGGATAAGCCACCTGCAGTTTATGGGGAAGTTATAACCCCTGGGGCCACAGAAACTGTTGTTTTTTATGCACATTACGATGGCCAACCTGTTGATTCAACGAAATGGACTAATGGATTACATCCCTTTAAGCCACAACTCACCAGTAATTCACTGATTAAAGACGGAAAAATAATTCCCTGGGACAATATTTATTCAGGAGTAAATCCTGATTGGAGAATATATGCAAGGGGAGCATCTGACGATAAAGCTGGCGTATTTACAATTATCAATGCTTATGCAGCACTGAAGGCATTAAACATAAAGCCCAATGTAAATATTAAGTTTTTCTTTGAGGGTGAAGAGGAAGCTGGATCTACACATCTTGGTGAAATTTTTAAAAAGTATCGTCAGCTTTTAAGTGGCGACATGTGGGTTATTTGTGATGGACCCGTACACCAATCTGGTGGAAAACAAGTGGTATTTGGTGTAAGGGGTGACACCCACCTTGAACTCACAGTTTTTGGTCCCAAAAGACCATTGCACTCCGGCCACTATGGTAACTGGGTGCCAAACCCAGCTATGGAACTTGCACGGTTACTGGCAAGCATGAAAAATGAAAATGGCCAGGTAACAATAAAAGGATTCTATGATGATGTAAAACCGCTTTCAAGTGCTGAGGTTACAGCAATTAATTTGGTTCCTGGAGTTGAAGAACAGCTTAAAAATGAACTAGGAGTCAGAAAGCCTGAATCAGCTGTCAGTCTCAACAGCAGTCTCCAACTCCCCTCGCTCAATATCAATGGCATACAAAGCGCAGGTGTGGGTAAGCAGTCTGCCAATGTAATTCCCACAAAAGCCATAGCCTCTCTTGATCTTCGATTGGTTTTGGGGAATGATTGGAAAAGGCAACAGCAAAAAGTCATTGATCATATTGAATTGATGGGATTTCATGTGCTTGAAGATGAACCCACAGACTTGGATAGGATGAAATATGACAAACTTTGTATGGTAAAGCGTTCAGACGGATACAATGCACAAAAAACCAGCATGGATGACCCTTTTGCAAAGCGTATCGTAAGCGCTGTAAACACAGCTATTGGGAAATCACCTATCTTAATGCCAACGTTGGGAGGCAGTTTGCCGTTATTTATATTTGAGCAGCAGCTGAATGCACATCCAGTTACGCTTCCTATTGCCAATCATGATAACAATCAACATGCTGAGAATGAAAACATCAGAATTGGTAACCTTTGGGATGGCCTTGAAATATTTGCATCTATTATGCTGTTGCCAAAATGAATCAGAATAAAAAGCTCATTGTAATTGGTGGCGGTGCTGCAGGTTTTTTTTGTGCAGTGAATGCCGCCAGATTGGATCCGAATCTTGAAGTTCATTTGTTTGAAAAGTCTGATAAATTATTATCAAAAGTTAAAATTAGTGGTGGTGGGAGATGCAATGTCACACATGCTGCTGATTTTGTTAATGAATTAATTCCTGCATACCCGCGCGGAAAAAACTTCGTCAAAAAAACATTACATCAGTTCCCTCCGGCAGCAACAATAGCCTGGTTTGGAGAGCGGGGCGTTGATTTAAAAGTGGAATCTGACGGCAGGATGTTTCCTGTTACGGATCAATCACAGACCATTGTAGATTGTCTTGTTGGGGAGGCTGCTAAGTTTAACGTACGTATTCACCTGAAGATGGATGTGAAGTCCATAATGAAAATGGGTGAAGGGTTTAGTTTGACGGTACAACATGAGCAGCATGAGAAAAAAGTAATAGAAACAGATCTGCTTTGTGTGGCAGCGGGAGGACACCCCAAATCCACTGGTTTTTTATTTCTGTCTGAAACAGGGCACAGTATCATTACTCCGGTTCCATCTTTGTTTACATTCAATATTGCAGAAAAAAACCTGCACCAGTTAATGGGAATTGCGGTCAAAGATTGTCATGTGCGGATTCCAGAATTGAAACTAGAAGAATCAGGTCCGGTGCTTATTACACACTGGGGATTAAGTGGACCAGCCATTTTGAAATTATCTGCTCGTGCTGCAAGGGATCTGAACAACCTTGAATATCAATTCAGCGTTGCTGTAAACTGGGTATCAGCTTATCATGAAAGCGCTGCATTAGAGCTGTTAAAATCATACAGAATTGATGCAAAGCATGAGGTGAATGGGAAAAATCCATTTGGGTTAACCACACGGCTGTGGTTGTATTTGATTGGCAAGGCAGGATTTCCAGAGTTAATGCGGTGGAAAGATGCCAGTAACTCTTTATTGGTATCCTTATCCAAATTCCTAACCGCTGATCAGTATACCGTATCCGGTAAAACCACGTTCAAGGAAGAGTTTGTGACCGCAGGTGGGGTAAATCTTAAGGAAATCAATCCGCTTACAATGGAAAGTTTACTTTGTAAAGGTTTGTTTTTTGCTGGAGAAGTAATGGATGTGGATGGAATAACAGGAGGGTATAATTTTCAGCATGCTTGGAGCAGTGGATGGATTGCTGCAAAATCAATAACTTCAGCAAAATAAATTTTAATGTTATGGCACATGCACAACGCCGTAATTTTCTGAAAACCTTTTCAGCGCTCCCTTTTTTATTTGCTGTTGATAAGGGTTTTGCAGCTGAAGCATTAAAGGTGAAACAAATGCTTGCTGCTGAGGGTCCGCTTAGCCATGTAGATGATGAAGATTTCTGGTCTTGGATTAGGGAAGCGTATACGGTTAGTCCGAATATCATAAACCTGAATAACGGAGGCGTTGCCCCACAGCCTAAAGTTGTTCAGGACGCACATATCCGATATTATCAGTATTGTAACGAGGCGCCATCCTATTATATGTGGCAGATCCTCGATCAGGGGAGAGAACCGCTGAGAGAGAAACTTGCCGGATTATGCGGATGTGACAAGGAGGAGATTGCCATCAACAGAAACTCAACTGAGGGGTTAAATACTGTAATTTTTGGATTGAACCTCAAAGCCGGTGATGAGGTGGTACTTACAAAGCAGGATTATCCCAACATGATCAATGCCTGGAAGCAGCGAGAAAAGCGCGATGGTATAAAGTTGGTATGGGTAGACCTGAACCTCCCGGAGGAAGATGAAAACATACTGGCAGAACAGTATATAAAGGCATTTACACCGCGCACAAAAGTAGTGATGGTTACTCACCTGATCAACTGGTGCGGACAGATTATGCCAGTCAGAAAGATAGCCGATGCTGCGCATAAAAGAGGGATTGATGTGATTGCTGATGGTGCACACACACTCGCTCATTTTGATTTTAACATTCCTGATCTGGGCTGTGATTACTTTGCATCATCCCTGCATAAGTGGCTGAGTGCACCTTTTGGGAGTGGCTTGCTGTATATCAAACGTGAAAAGATAAAGGATGTTTGGGCTCTATTGTCTAACAATGAACCAGACGGCACGGATATTCGTAAATTCGAATCACTTGGAACCCGTTCATTTGCCTCTGAAATGGCCATAGGAGCTGCAGTTGATTTTCATGATACCATGGGTTCTTCAAGAAAAGAAGCCAGGCTGAGGATGTTGAAAAACTATTGGGTAGACCAGGTCAGGCACCACCCGAAAATCTCCTTTAATCAACCTGTAACCAGTCATTTGTCATGTGCCATTGCCAGTATTGCTGTAGCAGGAAGAAAACCAGAAGAAGTTTCCGGAGAGTTATTCTCAAAATACAAAATACACACCGTAGCCATAAACTGGGAAAACATACATGGTGTTAGGGTCACTCCCAATGTTTATACTTCAAAAAAAGACCTGGATAAACTTGCAGGGGCCATTCTGGCTATTGCGGGCAGGTAATATTGAAAAAAACAGTTAAAATATTCTTGATAATCCTTATTTTGTCTAACTTTGCATCCCCAAATCAGGTTGACAAAACAGCCTGAAATCCAAACAAAAGGAGGAAATTTATAGTGGAAGAAAACAACACACTAATGAATCCGTCAACAGTCTCCGCACACGATGATTTCGATTGGAGCATTGACAAGCGCAACGTTGCCCGTTACAACAACGAGGAGCAACTCAAGTATGATGCCGTTTATGAGGGCACATTTAAGCAGATCACAGATGGTGAAATGGTTCAGGGCACCGTAGTGGGCATGACCAAGACCGACGTAGTGATCAACATTGGTTTCAAGAGCGATGGATTGGTTTCACTGAACGAGTTCAGGGACTTACACGGTCTTAAAACAGGTGACGTGGTTGAAGTGATGGTTGTGGAGAAAGAAGACAGGGAAGGACATTTGCACCTCAGCCGCAAGCAGGCCCGCATTACCCGTGCCTGGGAGCGTATTGTGGAAATGCATAAGAGTGGTGAAGTTGTTACAGGTTATGTTACCAGCAAAACCAAAGGTGGACTTATCGTTGACATTCTGGGTATGGAAACATTCCTGCCAGGATCTCAGATCGATGTGAAGCCTGTAACTGATTACGATCAGTTTGTTGGTAAGACAATGGAATTCAAGGTGGTTAAGATTAACGAGGCCATCAAGAATGCTGTTGTATCACACAAAGCACTTATTGAGAGTGATATTGAGGCACAGCGTGCAGAAATCATGGGTAAGCTGGAGAAAGGCCAGGTACTCGAGGGCACTATCAAAAACATTACAGATTTCGGAGCATTCCTTGATCTGGGTGGTGTTGATGGTCTGCTTTACATCACTGACATCAGCTGGGGAAGAATCAACCACCCTTCAGAGGTGTTGAAGCTCGACCAGAAACTGAATGTTGTTGTGCTTGATTTTGATGATGAGAAGCGTAGAATCAGCCTTGGTTTGAAGCAACTTACTCCTCATCCTTGGGAAACACTTCCAGTTGAAATCGTGGAAGGTGCAAATGTCAAGGGAAGGGTTGTAAACATTGAAGATTATGGCGCATTCCTTGAAATCACACCTGGTGTTGAAGGTCTCGTTCACGTAAGTGAAATCACTTGGGCTAACACACCTGTTAATGCCAAAGAGTTCTTCAAACTTGGAGACGAGTACGAAGCAAGAGTGGTTACACTTGACAAGGACAGCAGAAAGATGAGCCTGTCTATCAAGCAACTTACTTCTGACCCTTGGAGTGAAATTGAAAACAAGTACCCAGTTGGAAGCAAACATTCCGGTCTGGTGAAAAACATCACTCCTTATGGTGTTTTCGTTGAACTTGAACCCGGTATCGGTGGTATGATTCACATCAGTGACCTGAGCTGGTTGAAGCGTTTCAATCATCCTACAGAATTCACGAAGTCTGGTAGCCAGATTGATATCATGATCCTGAATATCGACAAGGACAACAGAAAGCTTCAACTTGGACATAAGCAACTGGAAGAAGATCCTTGGAATGCATTGCAGGAAACTTTCTCAATTGGATCTGTACATGAAGGAACAGTAGTAAAGCGTGACGATAAGGGTGCTGTTGTTCAGCTGCCTTATGGACTTGAAGGTTTTGCTCCTGCCCGTCATCTTTCCAAGGAAGATGGTAAAACAATCTCAGCTGATGAAACGGCTCAGTTTGTTGTAATTGAGTTCGATCGTAATGAAAAGAGGATCGTGCTGAGCCATTCAAGAATCTGGGAACAGGTTGTTGCAGATGAGAAAGAAGCAGTAGCCAAAGAGAAAAAGGCTGACGCAGCTAAAACCAAAAAAGCAGTAAAGGATATCCAGAATAAGGTAGAGAAATCTACATTGGGTGACCTGGGCGTTTTGGCAGAGCTGAAGAAGAAAATGGAAGGCGGCGAGTAATCGCTTAACTGCTGATACATATTATCAAGGTCCTGTGGTTTCACAGGACCTTTTTTTATGACTAATTATTAAGATTTTAATTGAGACATTTTGCGGGCGTAACCTACTGGAGCTCAAGCTTAATGGCTGTATAAGATTTAGGCATTCCCCAAAGAAATTCAGTTGAAATTTTTGCTTCAGGGAAAAAGGATTTGAATCTGGTTTTTCCCATCATTATGGTTGTTTTGGATGCCTCAATTCCCTCCCGATAATTCTTTGCTTTGGGGAAATAATGTATTTTGAAAATCATCAGCAATACGGCCCTGACCTGATGTGGGATAAACTGGAAAAAAGGAATCCTGCAATGTGGCTCTAATGGAAACCAAAGGGAGGGTGTTTGTATAATATAATTATGTGAAAGTCTTTTTACTTCCTGAGCAAAGATTTTTTGATTTTCAAGACTCCCCATATGTTCAATGGCAGAATTGGAAAAAACCAAGTCAAAGGCATAATCGGAAAATGGGCATTTCAAGGCATCTGCCTGAATGGCTTCAAATAAATGTTTAGAATCATCAGGAATGGCACTTGGTGTGAGATTGAGCAATGAAATATGCGTGGCAGTGTTTTTCCAATTCATATTTTCCCAATAGGACAGATCACCACCTAAATCAAGAATGCGTATTGTTCCTTTCTTTTCAATCAAATCATTGATTGCAGCTTGTATCTGCTTGAATCTATTTTTCCTTAAGTTATTTACAAAGGAATTGGGATTGGTATAGCTGAATATTGAATCCAACATGAAAAGAATTGAAAGGTAAGCAGCATAAAGTTACTTTAAATTAATTATCACAATGCATCCTAACTATTTTATCCTTCAACATATGCTGCTTGATCCTGAATTATTTCTTATCTTGAATCATGCTTGTTGATCGTTTGAAAGATATTGCTATCGTGAGGAAACTGGTATATGCAGCTATTGGCCTGGTAACATATCCGGGTTTAGCCATCATCAATAAAATCAGGATTTCAGGAACTGAAAACCTTGAAAAGCTTCCTAAATCAAATGTGCTTTTTGTGAGTAACCATCAAACGTATTTTGCAGATGTGATGGCTATGTTGCACATTTTGTGTGCAGTTAAATGGGGTAGAAAAAATCGCCTTGGATGGCCGGTTTATTTTTTGAACCCATTTGTAAATGTAAATTTTGTTGCCGCAGAAGAGACCATGAAAGATAATCTGCTTACCAGAATTTTCACTTTGGCTGGTGCGATAACAATCAAACGTACGTGGAGGGCAGGTGGCAAGGATGTCAAAAGAGAGGTTGATGCAAACGATTATGGAAAAATCCATGAGGCATTGTCCCAAAGGTGGGTAATAACATTTCCTCAGGGAACTACAAAGCCGTTTGCACCAGGAAGAAAAGGTACAGCCCACATCATAAAGGAAATGCAACCCATCGTTGTTCCTGTGGTGATCAATGGTTTTTGGCGTGCTTTCAATAGAAAGGGACTTCGCTTCAAGAAAAAAGGAACTGAATTAAGTGTACAATTTAAGCAGCCATTATCATTAACTTACGAAGAAAGTATTGATGAGATTCTTGAGAAAGTGATGGACGCCATTGAGCAAAGCAGTCAGTTTATGCTCAAGGGAAAGCATCATGTTCCGGTAGTTTAACCTTGTTTATCACTCATTGACAAATAAGGCTTTCAACTCAGTGGCATCTTCCGGTTTCATTTTTTTTGCCAGTACTAGTCTAAGCTGTCTTCTTCTCAATGCACTTTCAAATACCTTTTTTTCTTCTTCCGTTTCAGTTATGATTTCCGGAACTGCTCTGGGTTTCCCGTTCGGGTCTAATGCTACAAAAGTGAGATAGGCTTCGTTGCTTTTGTATTTATATTGTTGCGTAAGGTCCTCCCCCCACACTTTGATATGAATTTCCATAGATGATTTGAATGCCCTGGAAATCTGTGCTTCGATATGAACTACCTGTCCAAGTTTAATAGGAGCATCAAAGGATATATTATCTACTGAAACTGTTACACATGGGGCATTGGAGTGTTTTCCTGCAACCATAGCAGCAGCGGTATCCATCCAGTACATGAGCCTTCCCCCCATAAGGTTGCCATAAAAGTTGGTGTCGTTGGGGAAGACCAGTTCTGTCATAATGACCCTGGTTTCAGAAGTTTTTTTGGGTAGCATGTTTAATTATTTGATTGTAATGGATTCAGCATCTTTCAGAAAATCCGGATCAATATCAGCACCAATCCCGGGGGTATCATCCAGCTCCAGAAAGTAATTATTGTATCTGGCGCCACCAGTTACTGGATCGGTGAGATGTCCTAATAAACAAGTGTCCAGATCATAAAAATGTATGTTGTCATGCGCCATGGCAAAATGGACCTTTCCGGTAAGCGCCAACCTGCTTTCAACCATTCCTCCCAACATACATTTTATGCCATATTGAGCGGCTGTATCTGCAATTTTGATAGCTTCGCAGATACCTCCAGATTTAGCCAATTTTATGTTGATGTAGGAGCAGCTTTCATTTTGAATCAACCGTTCTGCATCATAGTGGTCAAAAACACTCTCATCTGCCATGATTGGAATGCCAACTTGTTTTTTTAACGCGGGTAATAAATTATCGTATCTATTGTGCATGGGTTGCTCGCAGAATTCAATGTTATATGGCTCAATCGCTTTTAAAACATCCACTGCAGTTTTATAATCCCAGCCCTGATTGGCATCTGCTCGTAATCCAATTTCAAAACCAATCGCTTCTCTGATAAGTCTGATTCTTCTGATATCCTCCTCACCATCCTTGCCAAGCTTTACTTTAATGGTTTTGACGCCATCTGCAACGAATTGAACGGCTTTCGCCGCCATGGCTTCAGCACTGCTGATTCCGATGGTCAGATCTGTTTGTATTGTTTTTTTCTTTCCTCCCAGGTATTGATACAGGGGTAAGCCTTTTTCCTGTGCTGCAATATCATGGAATGCCATGTCAAAGGCACTTTTGATTGTTGTATTGTAAGCAATGAATTGATCAAATTCATTCATTCTTTCCTGAATCTGGCGTGGATCTTTTCCAATACTTATTTTGGCAAGATTTTTACCTACCATAAAGCAGGTGTCCTGTGTTTCTCCAACTAACATCGGAAAAGGGGAGCATTCCCCAACGCCTGTAATGCCTTCATCTGTAATGACTTTCAAAAATATATTTTCAGCAGCGTAACAGGTTTCAGTTGCAATAACAAAAGGTTCCATGGGGATGGTTAGCCTGTAAATTTCTATATTTTTTATTTTCATATTCGTTGATTTATCATGGTGCTATCCCTGCACAAAGGTAATGCTTCAGGTTCTTTTCATCTCATCCTGCAGTAGTTCACTGTCAAGCTTATCCAGAAAAGACTGCGCATTATTCAATAAGATTTTTTTCTTTTCTTCATCCATTTTATCGAATGTGTTCACCAGCATGCCTAATCGCGGGTTTTGCAGGAAAAATGTTCTGTGATCATTCATAAATCGCCAGAATAAGCCGTCCCATATCTCATGCCATTGAGGAATTCCGGTTAGAGAAGATTCTTTTTTATAATCACTCATCTTAAAAATGTAGTTACTGCCGCTGATATACGGTTTTGTCATCATCATACCTCCATCAGCAAATTGGGTCATGCCATATACATTGGGTACCATAACCCAATCATAGGCATCAATGAATAATTCCATAAACCATTGATAAACGTCATTGGGGTCGAATTCGCAAAGCAGGAAAAAATTTCCCAGTACCATGAGCCTTTCTATGTGGTGGAGGTAAGCATTTGAATGTAGTTTTTTAATGCAGTTATCAATGGGGAGAATACCTGTAGTTCCGTCATAGAATGATTTGGGTATTTTTCTGGAGAAGCCCCAGTAATTGTTTGTTCTTTGGTGAACTCCCGCTTGCAGGTAAACAGTTCGTATAAACTCACGCCAACCAATGATCTGCCTGATAAACCCTTCAGCTGAATTAATTGGAATATTGCCTTTTTTTATTTCAGCCATACTCGTACGAACTATATCAGAAGGGGTGATTAGTCCGATGTTGAGCATTGGGGATAAAATACTGTGATGCAGGTATTCTTCTTTGGCTGGCATGGCATCCTCATAGTCTCCAAAATTTACCAGCCTTTCTTTGGTGAATTGTTCAAGCAGTCTTATGGCCTCGTCTTTTGTCCAAGCCCATGGATATTTTCCATTATCCGGTTTTATTTTACCGGGGTTGCTGCTGAATTTTTGCAGTACATAATCTATTGCCTCACTGAGAAATGTATCGGATTCGGGAAATTGGATATCAGGTGCCTTATAGTCTTTGGGGACTTTTTTCCTGTTTTCATTGTCCATACTCCATTTACCGCCGATTGGTTTTTGTTTTTCATCTACCAGCAAGTCCAGTTTTTTTCTTTGGTGTATATAAAAATCGGTTTGGTGGAAATGGGTTTTATTTTTGAAAAAAGTGGTTCCATCCTCAATACTTGTTAGAAAATCAGGACCTTCTTCAATCGCAATTGTAATCTGATGTTGTTTTGCAGCGCGTTGCAGCCTTCTATTGAGCAGGTAATCGTTCGGGGTGGCTATTTTTACTTCAGTTATGCCTCTTTCTTTAAGATTCCGCATGAGTTCAGGTATGCAGTTTCTGCTGTCTTCGCTTTCAATATATTCAACCTGAAACCCCTTCTTGATGAGGGTAGCTTCATAGGCTTTCATACTTGCCCTGTGGAGTACCAGTTTTTGTTTGTGAAATGGGTATTGTCTGAAAAAAAGCTCTTCTTCTACAAGGATAACAGGCGTTCCTGTATGAAGGGCAGGGTGTTGATCAAATAACTGGTGTGGGAAAATGATGGATACGATTGACATAATTTATCAAACAAAACCATGCTTCAAATGTTTGACATAAAAATACTCTATGGAAAAACTCAATGGTAAGCGTGTTGTTGTTGCCGGGGCTTCTGGCGGAATTGGTGGCCATTTATCAAAGCTATTGCGCCAGAGTGGGGCAGAGGTTTTTATGACCGGTCGAAACGCAGAAAAGCTGGCTGTAGCTGCAGCTAATGCCGGTGTTCCGGAGGATCATTGTTTTGTTGCAGATATAAGTGTAGAAGCTGAAATGGCTTTGCTCGGAGACAAGGTGGTTCAGGTTATGGGCACTCCAGATATTTTGGTTAATGCTGCTGGAGTAGGCATTATTAAATCCATTGAAAACCTGACCCTAGAAGATTTCAATAAATCCCTACAGACAAATCTTGTTGGAACATTCCTTTTGGTAAAAACTTTTTTACCTGGTATGAAAGAGGTGAAAAAAGGGTTGATAATCAATATTCCTGGTGTTTTAGGAAAGGTGCCCATGGCAGGAGCCGCAGCCTATTCTGCCAGCAAATATGGTATTGTGGGTATGATGCAAAGTATACGTGAAGAATTAAAAAGAACTGAGATCCGGATTACGAATATTTTTATGGGTGGGGTAGATTCCCCATTTTGGGACACGATTGACTTGAAGGTCCAAAAGGAAAAAATGATCAGGGAGGAAGAAGCTGCCAGGTCAATCTGGTTTTTATGTCAGCAGCCAGCCAGTGGTGTTGTCAGTGAAATGGTTTTGCAACCATTCAATCATCAGGCTATCTGATCAGAGCATTGTTCCCTTCAGGAAGAAGTAAGCAAAATTAAAGTAGATGATTACGCCTGTAACATCAACCAGTGTGGCAACGAAGGGGGCAGACGATACAGCAGGGTCGGCACCTAATTTTTTTAATGCAATTGGTAGCATTGATCCGGAAATGGTTCCGAAAAGGACCACTCCGATCAGTGAAAATCCTACCACCAGTGCTACTAAAAAATAATGGGCTCCGTAAACATCAGGGAAAATCTGTGACCAAATCATGACTCTCGCAAAACCAATTAATCCGAGTACAGTTCCTAGTAGGATGCCTGAAATGATTTCCCTACGCATGACAGACCACCAGTCTGCCAGTGTTACTTCGCCTACAGTGAGGGCCTGAATAATCAGTGATGATGCCTGAGAGCCTGTATTACCTCCACTGGAAATAATTAACGGAATAAAAAGTGAGAGAATCAAGGCTTTGTCCAGCGCGTGCTCATAACTTGCCATCGCTGTTGCAGTGAGCATTTCTCCTAAGAATAATACGATCAGCCAGCCTACTCTTTTTTTGAAGAGTTTGAAAATGGATATTTCAAGATAGGGTTCTTCCAACGCTTCAGTACCACCCATTTTTTGCATGTCTTCGCTGAATTCTTCATTGGCAATCCATAAAACGTCATCGATGGTTACGATACCAATCAGGATGTTATTGTTGTCAACAACTGGCAGTGCAACACGGTTATTCATTTTAAAAACCTGATTGGCTTTTTCCTGGTCGTCATAAACATTCAGCTCAATATAACGGCTGTCTGTGAGTTCGCTCACCAGCCTTTCTGGTGGCGACAACAGGAATTCCCTGATTCTGACGTCATCAACCAGTTGACCCTGATCGTTGATGACATAGATAACATCAATTGTTTCTGATTCCTGTCCAACTTCCCTGATATGTTCCAGTACTTCGGCGATGGTCCAGTCAGCTTGAACGGCAATATAATCAGGCGTCATCAATCGGCCCACACTGCCTTCAGGATATCCAAGTAAAGAAAGTGTGATTTTTCGCTCTTCTGGGTTTAACAGTTTGATAAGTTCCCGCACCGCCTTGGGGGAGAGTTCTTCCAGGAAGGAGGTACGGTCATCCGCGGGAAGTTCATTCAGTAGTGCAGCAGTCTTAAGTGGGTGCATCTCATGGATAATATCCTTTTGAATGCCAAGTTCAAGTATTTTGAATGTACTTGCTGCACGGTGTATAGAAAGCATGGCCATGATGGATGAAGCATCTTCCCATCGTTCCTCAATGAGTTGAGCCACATC
>JBDLUZ010000011.1:0-21469 GCA_039805045.1 Bacteroidota bacterium
GATTCAATAACATAGCTGCTGCACGCCATGGTCCGAGTGTATGGGAACTGGAAGGACCAATACCGATTTTAAACATATCAAATACAGAAATTGCCTGGTACATAAGTAATTGGATTATTGCTTAATTTTAATATACAATTTAATACGAATGAAATTCATTTCAATATTGCTTGTTAGCCTTACTACTCAATTACTCTTTGCTCAGGAAAAGAAAACGGGAGATGAAATTTTAGGTATATGGTTGACCGGCTCTGGCAATGGCAAAGTTGAAATTTATAAAAATGGCAATACTTTTCAGGGTAAAATTGTAAAGAACCTGTAGATCCCAAAACAGGTAAACCCAAGACAGATCTGTTACATCCTGACAAAAAACTTCATAACAGGCCTATTCTGGGTTTAATAAATATATGGGGATTCTCTTTTGATGGCAATGAAGGTTGGGAGAACGGGCATATTTATGATCCTAAAAATGGTAAGGAATACAAATCTATTATCACCATGAAAGATAAAAACACATTGAATGTGCGCGGTTATATCGGAATTACCTTGATTGGGCGAAACGATGTCTGGACAAGATCAAAGCTCTGATTAAGCTGCCACCAGTGTAATTTCAAAAACCAGGATACTGTTGGCAGGGATATTACCTGATACACTGTTTCCGTAGCCCAAACTGGGAGGAAGATATAGTTTTATTTTACCTCCAGCCTTAATCAGTGGTAAACCAAGCTTCCATCCCATTATCAGGTTACCCATTGAAAATGTAAGAGGAGTATTGCCAGTCTGGTCAAAAGTTGAGCCATCAATCAATTTACCCTGATAATAAATGACTACGTTAGAACATAGTGTGGGGTTATTACCGGTACCCGGAACATCAACCTTATAATAAAAGGCATTCTGATATTTCACAGCATCTTTAATCCCTTTTTGATTGAGATAGGCCTCAACAGCTTGTAATTCTCCAGCAGGAACTGACACCTGGGGTACCGCTGCATTGCAGGTAAAAGTCTGATAACCATCTTTCAAACAACCTGAAAAACTTATGCTGATGAAAGAGAGCAGTAAAAATGAAAGTTTACTCATTAGTCAGGTGATAACATATTATCAATTAAAAACAAAGAGCAGCAGTTTCTATCAATTAACTGAAACCAAGGTTACTTCAAAAATAAGTCCAGCATTTCCTGGAATTGATCCTGCTCCATAAGGGCCATATCCAAGCGATGGAGGCAAGTAAAGTATAATTCTTCCTCCTGGTTTGATCAATGGAATTCCATACTGCCATCCGAGAATTACATTACCAAGTGGAAATTCAATCGGAGAAGTGCTTTGATCAAAAATATTACCATTCGTAAGCATTCCCTTGTAGAGGGTTTTGACCTTAGATGATATAGTTGCAGTTGCCCCGCTTCCTGGCTCTAGGATTTTATAATAGAATCCTCTCGTATCCTTCACAACACTGCCATTGAGGTTGTTACTGGTAAGGTATTCTTCAATAGATGGCAAAGATTCATTCTTTTTGCATGCAGAAAACAAAATGGAAAACAAAAGCATAGATGTAATCAGTCTAGTATTCATAGTTCTGTTTGATAGACAAAGATGGGAATAATTTTGGAAAAATCAGAACAGGATTATTTCCTGGCCTTGAGTTCAAGATACTGGTTTTCCAGTTTTTCCCACCTGAATTTGCGATTCAGTACCGCAATAAATATGGAAATCAGCAATACTGCAAAAACCAATACAATCGGATTAAACTGACTTAAACCCACTGCGTCGGCCCGTTTATACCAGAAACGCCCTAACAGGAAATTGACGAGAATGGGAATTGAAAATAAAATCCCATATGGTAATCCGAATAAAAGCTGTATTGAAAGACGGCTTTCTTTGTCGCGATTTGCCTCCCAATAGGTCATAAATTTCTCTTCGTCCGGTGAATATGCCATAAAAAGGATGTAATTTACGATAATATGTGCTGCAGAAACAGTTAAACTGCTATTTTCCCGGACTAACTCAAACTTTCATGAAACCAAAACCCAAACAGCTATTCTTTTTATTTGCAATTGTAAGCCTGGCAGAAATAGGATTAATAGCAACCAACAATCAGAACCTGAGACTGATAAGCAAACCATTGATTATTCCATTGCTGACTGCATGTTACCTAAGTTTGCAGATTCCACGCAAGCCAATAATGAAAGATTTTCTACTGCATGGCTTATTTTTTTCATGGATTGGAGACATCTTGTTACAGTCTGAGAAATTATTCATCCCAGGTTTACTCGCTTTTTTGACTGCCCATATTTTTTACATCATCTTTTTTGCAAAGACCCGTTCCAATCACAACTCTTTTTTTAAACTCAGACCAATCATGCTCATGGCTGTGCTTGCTTATCTTGTGGAGTTCATGTATATATTATGGCCCTACCTGGGTGATATGAAAATACCAGTTCTCATTTATGGTGTAACGATAAGCACAATGCTTTCTGCCGCTATGTGGCAATATCAGAAACTGGAAAACAAAACTGCACTCTTTTTTATAATAGGGGCAACACTGTTTGTTGCATCAGATTCCTTGCTTGCTTTCAACCGGTTCAGAGAGTCTTTTAACCTGGCAGGTGTTTCAATCATGACCACATACATCCTTGCACAACTCTTCATTGTTACGGGAGCTATAAGGCTTCAGGTTGAGGAGCAGGTTGAAATTAACGAATAAAAAAAGGGATTCTGCTGATGCAGAATCCCCTTACTATAATTAATGTGTGGATTAATAATCCATACCACCCATACCAGGAGCGCCATGTCCGTGCGAGTGAACAGCTTCTTCCTTCTTAGGCTTATCGGCAATAACACACTCTGTTGTAAGCATCATTCCAGCAATAGATGCGGCATTCTCAAGTGCAACACGTGCAACCTTCGTAGGATCAATTACGCCAGCAGCAAGCAGGTTCTCATAGTTATCAGTGCGAGCATTGTAACCGAAATCACCCTTACCTTCTTTTACGCGCTGTACAACAATTGAACCTTCAATTCCTGCATTGTAAACAATGGTACGAAGAGGAGCCTCAAGAGCTCTGCGAATGATCGCTATTCCAGTAGTTTCATCTTCATTTGCACCCTTCTTCTTTTCAATGGATTCAACAGCACGGATGAAAGCGATACCACCACCAGGAACGATACCTTCTTCAACAGCAGCGCGGGTTGCATGCAAGGCATCATCAACACGGTCTTTCTTTTCTTTCATTTCCACTTCTGTGGCAGCACCAACATTCAGAACAGCTACACCACCACTGAGTTTAGCCAAACGCTCCTGCAATTTCTCTCTGTCGTAATCAGATGTTGTAGCCTCAATTTGAGACTTAATCTGAGCGATACGGGCATTGATATCTGCTTTCTTACCCTTACCACCAACTACAATCGTGTTATCTTTATTGATAGTAACACGCTCTGCACGTCCGAGGTAAGTGAGGTCTGCATTCTCCAACTTAAAGCCTTGTTCTTCACTGATCACAACACCTGCAGTGAGGATTGCGATATCTTGAAGCATTTCTTTTCTGCGGTCACCAAAGCCCGGTGCTTTTACAGCAGCAACTTTCAAAGTACCACGGAGTTTGTTTACTACAAGTGTAGCCATTGCTTCACCTTCCAGATCCTCAGAGATAATCAACAAAGGAGCACCCTGCTGGGCAACTTTCTCCAGAATATGAAGGATATCCTTCATAGCAGAGATTTTCTTGTCATAAATCAGGATAAATGGATTAGAAAGTTCACATTCCATTTTATCTGCGTTTGTAACGAAGTATGGAGAAATGTAACCACGGTCGAACTGCATACCTTCAACAATGTCGATGGATGTTTCAGTACCTTTGGCTTCTTCTACGGTGATAACACCATCCTTACCCACTTTCTGCATTGCTTCAGCAATCAACTTACCAATTTCGCTGTCGTTGTTGGCAGAAATTGTAGCAACCTGCTGAATTTTCTTAGTATCGTTACCAACTGTTTTGGACTGAGCAACCAGGTTGGCAACAACCAGGTCAACAGCCTTATCGATACCACGCTTGATATCCATTGGATTGGCACCAGCAGCAACATTCTTCAGACCTTCGGTGATGATGGCCTGAGCAAGAACAGTAGCTGTTGTTGTTCCATCACCTGCCACATCAGCGGTTTTGGAAGCAACTTCCTTTACCATTTGGGCACCCATGTTTTCAATGGGATCTTCCAGTTCAATCTCTTTGGCAACAGTTACACCGTCTTTCGTTACTGCAGGAGCACCAAATTTCTTCTCAATAACTACATTACGACCTTTGGGGCCGAGTGTTACTTTTACTGCATCTGCAAGAATATCGATACCCCTTTTCATTTTATTGCGGGCATCAAGATTAAAAAATATCTGTTTAGACATATAAAGGTTTTTAGATGTTAGACAATAGCCAAAATATCAGACTCTCTCATGATCAGGTAATCAAGACCTTCGATGGTAATCTCTGTACCGGAATACTTTCCGTAAAGTACAGTATCGCCAGCTTTAACTGTCAAAGGCTCATCTTTTTTTCCGGGGCCTGCAGCAACTACAGATCCTCTCTGAGGCTTTTCCTTTGCAGTGTCTGGAATGATGATGCCACCTGCAGTCTTCTCTTCAGCCGGAGCAGGCTTCACGATTACCCTGTCGTGCAGTGGGGTAATGTTTAACTTCTTAGCCATAGCAATTGGTTTTTTTATGTGATTGAATAGTTAAAAGCTTTCGCTTGTTTCTCTTTTTAAGCGAATTCCATACCACAGTAGTCAAAAAGCAATTTTGGCAGACTTGGTTAAATTATAGACAAAATTTCGGGTAAAATGTCAGTTTAATACTGACAGCTGTATGTCAATTTAACATACAGCATGGAAATTCCATGCAGATGCTTGAGAAATGAAGTATATTTGTTCCCCGAAATGCTCTTTCAATGATTAGTAGAAGAAATATCCGTGTAAAAGTAATGCAATGCCTTTATGCTGCGGAAGCAGAATCTGGGGCCTTGCCTGTAGAGAAAGTTTTAGTGCTGCTTAGAAAGTATCTTGATCAGACTGCTGATTTATTCGCTTTCACGGTTTATTTGCTCACAGAAGTGGCTAGGTATGCAGAAACCGATTCTAAAAATAGGGCAGCAAAACACCTCCCCTCATACGAGGATTTGCATGTTAACACTAAAATTGCAGGTAACACACTTCTTTGGACAATCCTCGAAGCTAAAGGGTTTAAAAGTACCGTTGAAGAACGTGGCTTAAATCTGCTCCTTGAACAGGATACCGTTAGAAAGATTTACCAGAAACTTGTTGATACGCCTATTTACCAGGAGTATATCCTGATGGAAAGTCGCGACAAAAAAACTGAAAAAGAACTTCTTAGTTTTATTTTCACTGATCTGCTGATGGCAGATGAAGATGTAACTGAAATGCTCGAAGAACATTTTGTACAATGGGATGATGATGCTGATATGATTTACCAGATGGTTTTGAATATGCTTAGCAAACCATCTTCATGTTCTTTTGCAGAAATAGCCGGACCGGAGAAAACCAGGTATGCTCGCACACTGTTAGAAACTGCCATGGAAAAAAAGGAAATGACCATGGACCTCATCAAACCACGGTTAAAAAACTGGGATCCTGACAGGATTGCCGTCCTTGATATGATTATGATTCGGATGGGTGTTTGTGAATTGCTCTTCTTTGAAACAATACCTGTTAAGGTTACAATCAATGAGTATATTGATCTTGCAAAAAGTTACAGTACAAACCAAAGCGGTCATTTTGTAAATGGCATTTTAGATAGTATTCACAAAGATTTACTTGCATCGGGAAGATTAGATAAAGTTGACTTCAAAAAAAACAAAGGCAATTGATTATTTTTGAGCTTACAAAATCATAAAATGAAAAAAGCCCCCATAATCATCTTTTCACTTTTTATCGTTGCAGCAGTAGCTATTGTTGCAATGAATAAAAAAAATGCACCACTTCCGGCCAAAAAGATTATTGTAAATCCTAAACCTGAAGCAGATCCGGGCATTCCCCTTACTGCTATAACTTTCACTGATGCTGTTCAGAATATGGGGAAAGTTGAAGATGGCCAAAAAGTAGAGATCGTTTTCCATTTCCAAAATACTGGAAATGAGTTGCTGATAATCAAAGATGTGGCGGCTTCTTGTGGCTGCACAATTCCAGAAAAACCACTTGAGCCTATAGCCCCAGGGGAAAAAGGAATTATCAAAGCATCATTTGACAGCAAAGGACGTGCAGGTATGAACCACAAGGTGATTTATGTTTATGCCAATACCAAAGAAGCAAAACATGACCTTATCTTTGATGTAGAAGTAACTCAAATAGATTAAAATAAAACAAAAACAAATATGATGAATTCAATTTTCTTGCAGGCTGCTCCTAATGCAGGCGTCATGCAACTTGTTCTGCTTGGTGCAATGGTGGTCGTTTTCTATTTTTTCATGATACGTCCACAGGCCCAAAAGGCAAAAAAAGCAAAAAAATTCCAGGAGGACCTTCAAAAAGGTGATAAAGTTGTGACCATAGCCGGTATTCATGGCATAATAAACAAGGTTAACGACGACAGCACTATTCAGATTGAGGTTAGTCCGGGTTCATTCATGAAAATTGAAAAATCTGCCATCAGCCTCGAATGGAGTGAACAACTCAATAAAGCAGCAGCAGCAACAAAATAAGCAGCAAAATTTAATTACAATGCCCGCGCACAAGTGCCGCGGGCATTTTTTTTATAGCTTTGAAATATGTTAAGCATTGGACTGACAGGCGGCATTGGTTCAGGGAAATCAACAATAGCCCGAGTATTTGAAATCCTTGGTGTGCCTGTTTATTATGCAGATAAACGGGCCAAATGGCTCATGGAAAACAACCCTGATTTAAAAGACTCCCTCGTAAAGCATTTTGGAGCTGCAACATACCTAGATGAATCACTCAACAAAAAGCACCTCTCCAACCTGGTTTTCAATAACCCGGGTAACTTAAAATTACTTAATGGCATTGTTCACCCCTTCACCATTCATGACAGCAAACTGTGGATGAGGGCTCAGCAAACTGCTTATGCCATCAAGGAAGCCGCTTTGATTTTTGAAAGTGGTACACAGGCTGATTTTGATCTTATCATTGGAGTTTTTGCGCCTAAACACCTCCGGATAAAACGCACCATGCAAAGAGATCATATCACGAGAGATCAGGTTATCGAACGTATGGACAATCAACTTGATCCGGATATTGTAAAAAAACTATGCGACATTGTAATTGACAATGATGAATCCATGCTGATTACTCCAACATTGGTCAACTTACATCATCAGATTATGCTGAAGGCCCAAAAAACTTAATATGATACCAGATTTTCCGGCTTTGACAGACCATATTTATATCTGGATATTCGGCATCATTCTACCCTTTCTATCGGGCCTACAAAGTCATCAACTTTCAGGGAGCATTAAGTTTGATGCACCCCTTCGGAGAAAACTTTACCTCAGCAACAGCCTGATGTTATCGCTTGCAGGTGGTTCTGTGCTGTTGATGTGGCTGTTTAAAAAAAGAAGTTTAACATCACTTGGATTCTCTTTACCTGATTGGGACAATTATTTATTGATTATCATTTTACTATTAGTTTTCATTGGACTATACCTTACAGATCTGTTCATCAGTTCCAGGAAAAAGGAAACGTTAACGCATGAAACAGAATGGTATGAAAAGTCATCTTTTTTGCCCGAAAAATGGAAAGAAATTCCGGCATATATCCTACTATGCCTCTGTGCGGGCATTTTTGAAGAAATTATTTACAGAGGTTTCATGGTAAATTATTTCATTCAGGATAACCCCAATAACATCTTTCCTGCCACAGCCCTGCTGGCTCCTGCAATACTTTTCAGTCTTGCACATTTTTATCAGGGTTGGACATCTGTTTTTAAGATTTTTTTATTCACCTTGTTACTCAATTTCATTTTCATACAGACAAAAAGCCTCTACCCCACGATGATAATCCACTTTTTAGTGGATCTCATCAGTGGTATGTCAGCTCTTTTTAGTAAAAGTAATCGTCAGTAAGAATCCTCACATCCAATTGGTGCACCGGGTGGCGGAATAGCATGCAAAGTTGGCTTAGCCTTTTCTGGCGCCTTGAAACGGTCGATGGCCATTTGCCAATGTGCCTTATAGTATGGGTCTGTACCCGTTTTAACCTGTTCTTCAAGCCATTTCCGGAGTTCTGACAGAGAAGCTTGCAAAGCAACCCTTGCAGGAAAAGAAAGCTGCTCATCAATCGAGGAGGAAAGCAAATAGGTCAACACAATATGTTCCGTTTGAACCTGTATGGCTTTCTGCATGGAGCTCCTTCTGGGCGACTTAAAAGTGGCATCAAGCAATGCATTCAACATTTGCGTCAGATCATAACTTCCTACCAATCCCTGTTGGGCAAGGCGATTCAAGCGCTCTGCATTGAAAAGGAAAGACAATGGCAGATCCGCAGCCGCTTCTGCAGGGGCAAGCTGATCGAATGCCAAACCTGTCTTTTTCTTGAATAATTCCCTTGAAAACTCATAGCCTGCTGGTCTCGGTGGAATTTGTGCGGCAATGTGATCCGGTAATTTCAGGAATGCCGGATCCAGGCATTTGATGACAGCCTGCATGGCCTGCTGTTGCACTGCATTGGACAATGGAGCGGTAACCTGCTGGCCATCCCCTTTGAGAGCGTACGTATAGTGCATGCCACCTATTAGTTTGACAGCTGCTTCAATCTGATATCGGTGATAAAAATATATAGGAACAAGTACATCCTCCAGGAAAGCCATGGGTGTACCTTTCCGGATGGTGTTTGCACCAAATGACATCAAGGCACTGGCACGCACTTTAATCATCTCATCGAGTTCAGCCAAGGGTTCTGATCCATTGTCCCAAAGATGGGCATCCGGATGCAAACCACCTGGGGCACGGGAATCCCTATCGCTGATAAACTTAAGACCTTTTGCAGCGGCATCAGTCAGGATCTTATTCAATTCAACCGCTTCATTTTTGCTTTCTGGAATTTCTGTATATCCCCAGGTGATGGCTACCTTATCCCAATCTCCTATTTTATGGTCATAGGCATCAGTCAGATCCACTTCACCCTTTTTGTTCAATCTTATCAATGGATGTGGGTAATCCATCACACTCGAACGATTAACTGTACTGGCTGCATAATTGTGCATCAGACCCAGTGTGTGTCCCACTTCGTGAGCCGACAGCTGTTCCAGCCTTTCAACAGACATTTGCAACATAGGGTCATCCTGCCTCGATTCCTTTTCAAAGGGTGAAAGCAATCCCTGGGCGATCATGTAATCCTGACGCACGCGCAGGGAGCCCAGAGAAACCTGACCTTTGATGATTTCACCTGTTCTGGGATCCACTACACTGGCACCATAACTCCAACCGCGGGTTGACCGGTGAACCCAATTGATCATGTTGTAACGGATATCCATTGGATCACAACTGTCTGGCAGCATCTTAACTTGGAAAGCATCTTTGTATCCGGCAGCTTCAAATGCCTGGTTCCACCAGGCAGCCCCTTTCAACAGGGCGGTACGGATAGGTTCAGGTGTGCCATTATCCAAGTAATACACAATTGGTTTGACAGCCTCGCTGATTTTGGCCTGAGGGTCTTTCTTCTGCAAGCGGTGACGGTTGATGACAAACTGCTCTATGGGGCTGGATACGGGAGAGCTGTAATCATAGAAGGAAGTATTGTTGAAACTGGAACGCGGATCGAATTTCCGGGGTTTGTATTGGTTGTCTGGCAGCTGCACAAAAGAATGGTGCATGCGGAGGGTGATGGCTTCCGTTGATGGCGTCACAGCCTGAACATACGGACCAGCAACACCGTCGGTATTGACAAGCGTAATGATGGCTTCGAGTTCGGTATTGAGTGGGAAATTCTTGCAAGACTGAAAATAAATAGCAGAACGGTTGCGATCCAAGGTATAACTCCCCTGCTGCATCCTGCGGATTCTGTTGGCCGCCTGCATGGCATCACGTGTGAGAAACTCAGTGGCATCTACCAGCATTGCTCCATTTCCTTCCGCTTCAATGGTGAAACCCCATAACGTTGATTTGGCAAAAGCCAGGTCAACCGTTTCACGCTCTTTGGCAGCTGTTGAATTGGCCCTGAAACCATAATTAGGCTCCGTCATCAACAGTTTTTTCCCTACCCTTGTAAATCGGACTATCCTTCCGCCACCAAGCAAACCCCTATCGAGACCGATATCATTGGATCCAAGCCCTTGCGGTAAAGACATCACATACAGCAACTCTTGGTCTAGACGGTTAATTTCCATCCAGATTTTACCATTGGCTTCATCGCGGTAGATTGGAAAATAACCCTCCTGCTTGGTAAGGCCCTTTGTCTTTTCTACAATGGAAGGCAACGGTTGGGAGAACACATAAAACGGGAGACAAATTAAAACGATCAGAAACTTTTTCATATTATTTTATTCCGGGTTGTTTAATGGGACCAGTGGTTTTTTTGGCATCATCTACCATGCTTTTGACATCAGCCAACAACTGCTTGGCGTCATACATGATACCATCTTTGATGGTGTATTTTACACCACCTTTGCGCACCACTTCATTTTGAGCATTCAGGTAAACTGCACCGGTACCATAGAGGTACTGGAGATTTTCAAGCGGGTTGGCATCTAAGATCACCAAATCAGCCAATTTGCCCACTTCAACAGATCCCAGTTCCTTATCCATACCAAGGGCCTGAGCACCATAGAGGGTTGCAGCTCTGATCACTTCAAGCGGATGAAATCCGGACTCCCTGAGCAATTCCAATTCACGGATATATCCAAAACCGTATGTCTGGTAGATAAAGCCGTTATCTGAACCTGCAGTTACCCTGCCGCCTCTGTTTTTGTAATCATTGATGAAAGCCATCCACAAACGGTAGTTTTCCTTCCATTGGATCTCCTGTTCTGTGCCCCAGTTGAACCAATAAGAACCATGTGATTCCCGGTTGGCCTCATAGAATTTCCATAAGGATGGAAGGGTATAATCATCATGCCATTCTAGCCTCCTGGTTTTATGCAAGTCGCGGTTGGCTTCATAGATGTTGAAAGTGGGATCCAATGTAAAATCAAGTTTGAGAAGCTTATCCATGACACTGTTCCATTTCTCAGAGCCGGGCTTTGCAGCCTGTTTCCAGAGTTTACCTGCCTCTTCAAAACGATGTTGCTCATTGGAATAATTATAGTCCAACGGATAATCCTGAATAGTGCTTTTCTCAAGCAAAGCTTCCGGCAGTCCATACCAATGTTCCATTGATGTTAACCCGGCTTCGGCAGAATGGAGCACATTCCACCTCGCCACATCCATTTGCGCATGGTGCATGCAGGAACGCAGTCCCAGACGCTTGTTTTCGCGCAGGGCAGCATCCATTATGTTAGGAGCGGCACCGAAAAATTTAATCCCATCAGCACCCTTCTGTGCATTTTCCCTTACCCAGGTGATTGCCTGCTCAGGTGTTGTAATTCCACCCTTTGCACCTTGTCCGAATGCTGTATAAGCGAAGAGCCTGGGTGCCGTGATTTTGCCTTCAAGACTTTTCTGCTTTTGATCAAGAACCCAATCAAGACCATTGCCACATGAGGGATCACGCACAGTTGTTATTCCGTGTGCCATCCAAAGTTTGTACACATATTCAGCTGGTGTTCCCTGTGCCGTTCCTCCGATGTGTCCATGCATATCAATAAACCCGGGCAACACATACATCCCATTGCAATCAATTTCCTTTCCTCCAGCCTTTAATACAGGACGGGCTGATTGTTTGATCGGTACTCCAGGATATCCAACATTCTTTATGCCTGTAATTCTATTTTGTTCGATGATGATATCAACAGGACCAACAGGCGGTGCACCAGTTCCATTTACAAGGATCGCACCCCGAAGAATGAGCTGGGTCCACGGACCAGAACCTTCTTTTTTTTCAGGAGCCTTGGGGATCTGTGCAGTTGACTTCAGCACAACTAAACACAACAAGCACGATAATATGGTTTTTTGCATCAACATTGATTTGAATGGTCAATTTACAAAAAATGTTCGTTTTCTTTGTATTCCATGAAGATAGAGTTTTGGAGTATTGGCAAGCCACATGATCCCGCGCTGAAAACAGCCATTGACATGTATACTGCCAGATTGGAAAAATATACACCTGTAAGCTGGCAGATACTTCCTGTTCCTAAAAATGCTGGCATGCTCAGTGAAATGGATTTAAAGCGGCTGGAAGGAAAGATGATAACTGAATGGTTAGACAAGGATACATTTCTTGTTGCCCTTGATGAATATGGCAAGGAAATGGATTCTGAAGGACTGGCATCCTTGTTGGTAAAACGCGGAAATATGTCGACCCGTAAGCTCGTTTTTTTGATTGGAGGTGCATTCGGTCTGGATGAATCAATTTTAAACCGGGCAGATTACAAATGGTCGCTATCAAAACTAACGTTCCCCCATCAACTCGTCAGGCTCATTCTTGCAGAACAGGTTTACCGTGCCTATACGATCATCAAAAATGAAAAATACCACCACCGCTGAATCAATTCAAAATTATGAGTATAACATTTATTATTATAGCCATCACCTCAATCGTTTCTATTCTTGCATTTTCACGTGATCAGCTCAAAGAAGACCTGCTATTCTGGCCATTCCTGATTAAACGTGAAGGACAATATTACAGAATTATCACCCATGGTGCATTGCATGCAGACACTATGCACCTTATTTTTAATATGGTTTCTTTCTATTCTTTTGGCATTGCACTGGAAGAATATTTTTTCCCTGTTTTATTTGGTGAATTAGCGAGGGCTATTTTTGCACTACTCTACGTGCTTGGCATCATAGCGTCTGTCATTCCAGACCTTATCAAACACAGGGATCATTCCTATTACAGGTCACTCGGTGCATCAGGGGCTGTATCTGCGGTTGTATTTTCTGCAATCACCATTCAACCCAAAATGCCAATTCAGTTTTTTTTCATTCCGTTTCCAATACCGGGATATATATTCGGACTGGCATTTCTTGTGCTTTCAGCCACACTTGCAAAAAAAGGTGGTGGAAACATCGGACATAATGCACATTTCTGGGGCAGTATATTTGGGATTGTGTTTACTTATGTTGCTGCCCGATTGCTGTCAGGCGTTGATTTGATTCAACAATTTGTAGCTGCAGTAATGAATTAACTGGCTGCAAAAAAATGAAATAATCTCTATTCGGAGAGGTATTCAGGCCCAATTCAACAACAATACTAATTTCGTTCTAGCTGTAATTTTAAACCTGTCGTCTATCCTATGCCCCAAAACCCAAATAATTTTCTTGTCTGATTCAACAACCCATTGTTTTTCCTTTTCATGACGGGAAAGTTTTAAATCCGTCATAAACCTTGAAATCTTTTTTTTCTTCCTCATTCCAAGCGGATAAAAATAATCTCCGGTTTTGAAAGGTCTGATGATAAGTGGGAAAGATACTGCATCGAAATCAAGCCAGGCCTGATTCTGGGAAGCGTTGGGATGTTCCAGGTTTTCATGAACAGACACAGAGAACGTTCGTCCATGCAATTCAAAATTCAAATCCGGATGATCAACAATAACAATCTGAGGAGAATCAGTAATGATGGGATTGATTAGTAGCCAATCCCTGTTTTTTAACACCCTATGAGACTCAGAATGGATGAATTTTCCTGTAGGGGCTTCAATCAGGTTTTTAAATGCATCGAGTTGTGCTGAACCAAAACCAAATCGTTTGCAGATTTCAAAAATGACAGCTTCCGGATAAGCTGAAAGTTTCAATTTATTGATTGGTATGGCAAAATGATCCCCCTTGTTCTCCAAAAGTTTTGCAATTTGTTTGTCCACTTCCTGCCTATAAATACCCGCAACTGCATTCAGGTGTTTGGCAGTCTGAAGCACATTACTTGCTGCATTGGGAAATACTTTTTCAATTTCAGGCAAAATAACCTGCCTGAACCTATTTCTCGTGTAATGAACGTCAATATTGGAACTATCCTCCACCCACGCAATCCCACTTTGGGTTGCGAAATCATAAATGGCTTCCCTATCCGCAAAAAGTAAAGGCCTGAGTATGTGTTCTCTTCTGAAAGACATGCCCTGTAAACCGGCAATGCCTGTTCCCCGGAAGAAATTCATGACAATGGTTTCAAGTTGATCACCCGCATGATGTGCAGTAATGAGCCAGCTCTTTTGCTGAACGTCCTCAGCCTCTTTCAATACTTCTGCAAACCAGTCGTAACGGAGAATTCGAGCCGTTTCTTGTAATCCTTTTTTACGCAAAATCATTTCCTGACGGGTATCAAAATGTTTGACCTTGCAGGAAACATCTAAAGCTTTAGACAATGCTCGTACAAAAGCTTCATCACGATCGCTCTCTGCACCCCTCAATTGAAAATTACAATGCAAAATAGTAAAGGGAACACCAGCATGCATGAGGAGATTTGCCAGCACAACAGAATCCAGTCCACCGCTGCATGCCAAAAAAAACCTGTCACCCGCATTCCAGCATCTGTTGCTATTCCAGTAATGCTTAAAATCATCTGGCAGGTTACTTGTTGTGCTTGCGCTTTCTATGCTTGTCATATATCCATCTCCTCTTCTAACTGATTCAAGGCAGCCCTCAGTTCATTGGCATCATGTGCAGCCTGAACAGACCGCGATGCCTCAATTCCAAGTGTATATGTTGAAAGTGCAGCCTCAAATTTGTTTACGCTTTCGAATGCTTTTCCAAGATGCAGATAAGTACCTGTATGGTTTGGATTTATCGCGAGCAAGGCTTGCATTACCTCAATAGCACCTGTTGTATCTCCTATTTTAAGTAATTCAAGTGCCAGTGCATGTCTGCTGAAATAATCTGCAGGATCCTGGGTAATAAATGCTCTTAATTTGTCAATTCGTTCCATTTGGGGAAAATTTTGCCTTTTTCCGGCTGACATATTCAATAAACGGACTCTATCTTTGTGCAAATAGTTGCAACAGCAACGTTATTTAAACAAAAGCCATGAAAATACTGGTTATGCATCAGTAAGACACATGATACGACTGCAAAAATAGCGCTCACAGACAAGAACACGAAATTTGCAGTTGACACGTTTGAGATTGTAGCAAAGAACACTCAAGCGATAGAGGAGTTAGGTTGTTTTTTTGTAAATTTGTTTTGTCTATGAAAAAAATTGAATTGGAAATTGTTGCCTTGTCTCACTCCATTACTCAGACTAATTCATATGCAGTAGTGTTGGGAGAAGTAAATGGATTGCGCAGGTTGCCTATTGTTATAGGCGGATTTGAGGCGCAGGCAATTGCTGTTGCCCTTGAGCGAATGAAGCCTACCCGTCCGCTCACCCACGACCTGATGAAAAACTTCATGCTGGCCTTCAATGTTGATTTGCATGAAGTACTGATTGCAGACCTTCAGGAAGGCATTTTTTATTCCAAACTGCTCTGCTCCTCCGATGCAGATACTGTTGAAATTGATTCCAGAACTTCTGATGCACTGGCTTTGGCGGTAAGATTTGGATGTCCGATATACATTTATGAAACTATTTTCGATATAGCTGGCGTAGAAAATCCCGATCAGGGAGTGATTGAAGAAAGTCCGGCTAAAGCAGAGCCTTCTCCTTATGAAGATCTGAAAAAAATGAGTCTTGAAGACCTGAATACACTTTTAAATGAGGTCCTTGAACAGGAAGATTACATTCGTGCAATAGCTATTAGGGATGAAATCAATACCAGGAAAAAATAACAAAGATGGTTGTTTTCCCCAATGCGAAGATCAACCTGGGGCTGCGGGTAAAATCCAGGAGACCGGATGGTTATCACGACCTGGATACTGTTTTTTTTCCGCTTCCAATATGTGACATCCTTGAAATCATTATTCAGCCAAAGCATGCAGGGAATGAAAGTATCAATTTCAGCAGCAGTGGTTTGGAGATACCCGGAGATACAACCGGTAACCTTTGCATAAAAGCATATGATTTGCTTAAGAAGGATTTCCCAGACTTACCTCCTATAGAAATGCACCTGCATAAAAATATTCCAATGGGTGCCGGAATGGGAGGTGGTTCTGCAGATGGGGCTTTTACCATCAGACTGCTGAACGAAAAGTTTAACCTAGGGCTTGATGCTGATCAGATGATTTCCTATGCCCTGCAATTGGGAAGCGACTGCCCTTTTTTCATATTAAATACACCTGTAAGTGCAACCGGACGTGGGGAAATAATGGAGCCCGTAGATTGTGACCTCAGTGGTTGGAAATTCATTGTTATAAATCCGGGTATACATATCAGTACAGCTGCTGCTTTCAGGCAGATAAAGCTCAATCCCAATGCAGCACCTTGCCACACGCTAATCAAACAACCTATTGAAAACTGGAGAGGCAATCTGGTCAATGATTTTGAAGCTGCTGTTTTTCCCATGCACCCTGAACTGGAAGATATCAGGAATCAATTGTATGCATTGGATGCAGTTTATGCTTCGATGACAGGCAGTGGCTCAACAATTTATGGCATTTTCAGGGAGTTGCCAGATCTGAAAGGCATTTTTCCTGCCAGTTATAGCTGTTTCAGCATTGATAAAGGTGTAGCCCACCGCTTATCCTGATTTTCGATTTCATGCTGTTTTTTTACATAACTTTACATCATGCCATTTCCGGTTAATTTCACTTCTTTAATTCTTTCGGCAAATCTTGATTTGCTCAATCATTAGCGTATTCATTTGACTCAGGCTGTTCATCAGCCATTCCCATTTCTATTTCAAATATTTTTAATTCATTCAACGCAGGTTGACTAAAAGAATTTAATATGTCTGCTGTTCAGTACCATATCGATCTTGAACTGGCTCATGGAGCGCATAATTACCATCCCATTCCTGCAGTGATTACCAGGGCATCGGGTTGTTATATGTGGGATGTAGATGGAAAACAATATTTTGATTTTCTAAGCGGTTATTCCGCAGTAAATCAGGGACACTGTCATCCGCGAATCATAGAGACACTTAGAGAACAGTCCACACAGTTAACCTTAACTTCAAGGGCCTTTCATAATGATAAACTTGGAGAATATGCCCGATTTATAACCGGTTTCTTTGGGTACGACAAATTACTTCCTATGAATACGGGTGCAGAGGCCGTTGAAACAGGTATTAAACTTGCCCGTAGGTGGGGATATGCTGTTAAGGGTATTGAAGAAAACCAGGCCAGGATAGTAGTTTGTGCTGAAAATTTTCATGGCCGCACAAGTTCAATCATTTCATTTAGTACAGACCCCAGTTCTTTTGCTGGTTTTGGTCCGTATATGCCGGGCTTTGACATCATACCATACAATGATACCGAAGCCCTCGATCAAGCATTGGCCCATCCCGATGTTGCCGGATTTTTATTCGAACCCATTCAAGGCGAAGCTGGAATAATTATTCCGGATGATGGTTACCTGACTGCAGTAAGACAGCTGTGTACTGCCCATAACGTCTTGATGATAGCGGATGAAATACAGACCGGACTTTGCCGAACGGGGAAAATGCTTTGTTGCGATCATGAGCATGTTCGTCCGGATATAGTACTACTTGGTAAGGCATTGAGTGGTGGAACTTTACCGGTAAGTGCTGTACTTGCAGATGATGCAGTGATGCTCAATATTCATCCCGGAGAGCACGGATCCACATTTGGGGGTAGTCCGCTTGCATGTGCAGTTGCCACAGCTGCCCTTCAGGTTTTGCGGGATGAAGGGTTGGCAGAAAATGCAGAGATAATGGGACAAAGGCTCAGAAACGGGCTCAAACAAATCAATTCCCCATATATCAGGCAGATCAGGGGTAAGGGTTTGATGACCGCGATTGAAATTGAACATGAAGATCCACAGGCTGCATGGCGGCTTTGTGAACTCATGATGGAAAGGGGTTTACTGGCGAAACCTACCCATGGTGATAAAATAAGGCTTGCACCGCCGCTGGTTATCAATGCAGATCAGATTGATGAATCGCTCGATATGATTGAAGAAAGTCTAGAAGCGCTGAAAAATGCGTATGAATCACTTAAAGCCCCTGCTTTTTCTTAAATTTGCGTCCAATTCAATACACATGAGTGAAGAAAGATCATTGCATTTTCTGGAAGAGATTGTAGAATCAGATTTAGCTGCCGGAAAATACACAACCATACATACCCGATTTCCTCCTGAACCAAATGGATATCTCCATATCGGACATGCCAAGAGTATTTGTTTGAATTTTGGACTGGCAGATAAATACGGAGGCAAAACCAACCTTCGTTTTGATGACACCAACCCTGTTACAGAAGACACTGAGTATGTTGAATCAATCATGGCTGACGTTAGGTGGCTGGGCTTTGAATGGGAGGAATTGCATTATGCATCTGATTACTTCGATCAGCTTCATGCCTTTGCATTAGAACTTATCAACAAGGGGTTGGCTTATGTGGATGACCTTTCTGCTGAGGAAATAGCCGAAACCAAAGGCACCCCTACTTCACCTGGTAAAGCATCTCCTTACCGGAGCAGATCAGTTGAAGAAAACCTGCGTCTCTTTCAGGAAATGAAAGCAGGCAAGTATAGCGATGGTGAAAAAGTGCTGCGTGCAAAAATCGATCTGGCTTCTCCAAATATGCACATGCGTGATCCTATCATGTACCGTATCAGGAAAACAGCACACCACAGAACAGGAGAAAAATGGTGTATCTACCCTATGTATGATTTTGCACATGGACAATCAGACGCCATTGAAAACATAACCCATTCGATATGTACCCTTGAATTTGAAGTACACAAGCCTCTCTACAACTGGTACATAGAACAACTGGGTATCTTCCCTTCCAGACAATTTGAATTCGCCCGTCTTAACCTTACTTATACGGTGATGAGCAAGCGAAAACTCTTGCAACTGGTTCAGGAAAATATGGTAGATGGCTGGGATGATCCTCGTATGCCTACAATTTCAGGCATGAGAAGACGTGGGTATACGCCCTTATCCATTCGGAATTTTTGCGAAAGGATTGGGATACAACGCCGGGAAAACATCATTGATGTTGGATTACTGGAATTTTTTGTGCGTGAAGACCTGAATAAAACTGCCTTGAGAAGGATGGTCGTACTTGATCCTATTAAGCTCATCATTACAAATTATCCTGAAAACAACTCGGAAATTTTGCATGGCGAGAACAATCCTGAATTGGAAGATAACGGTGGCTATCGTGACCTCCATTTTGGTCGCGAACTCTGGATAGAAGCAGAAGACTTCATGGAGGAACCTGCCAAAAAATGGTTTAGACTCGCACCCGGCATGCACGTGAGGCTTAAAAATGCCTACATTGTAAAATGCACTGGATTTCAAAAAAACGCTGCAGGAAAAGTCACTGAAGTATTTTGCGAATATTTTCCTGAAAGCAAAAGTGGTCAGGATACTTCCGGTATTTCTGTGAAAGGTACAATGCACTGGGTTTCTGTTGCAGATTCGTCCACAGCTGAAGTGCGTTTATACGACAGGTTATTTCAGGTTGAAAATCCATCAAGTGAAGATGGCGATTTCAAAACATACATCAATCCCAATAGCCTTGAAATCATTGCCGATGCCAGGGTTGAAAACAGTTTGCTGGAAGCGAAAGCCGGACAACAATTTCAGTTTATCAGAAAGGGATATTTTACCTTAGATAACAAATATGCGAGTGAAGGAAAATTGGTCTTTAACAGAACAGTCACTTTAAAAGATGCTTGGAGCAAGGAGGTGAAGAAATGACAACTTGAGTAAGGAGACAACTCTATAAATATTTCCTTCCTCAAAAACGCTATTAAAATATTACAGCGATTTTTCTTTCACTTTCCCTTCCGGGAGAAATGCCATTATGAAAAGGATAAATGAAGCGAAAAGCATGATATAGAGTCCAATTTGCTTTTCTGGGCAGTACCCCCGGTAACAAGAGCCGAACAGCAGAAAGTTCTTAATAGCGTAAGCTACGTTCAATCCACCCGCCAGGAAAGCTGTTCTTTTCAACCAGAGTAAAGGTATAAAAGAACATAAAGTGGTGATGCCACCAAACGTAAGCAGGAGTTTGGCGGGTTTACCATACATATTCTTTTCAGAATAAAATCCAGTAAAATATTTACTGATGTCTGCATGGTATGTCCATGGCATGAAACAGGATGCCAATAAAATACCCAAAGCGAGCAGACTTATCCATTTAGAATACCTGGTCATAAAAAAAAAGCGAAGGGGTTTTACCTTCGCGTTGAGGTCCCGAGCGGATTCGAACCGCTGTAGAAGCTTTTGCAGAGCTCTGCCTAGCCACTCGGCCACAGGACCAGTTATCAGGTAATATCACCTGAACAGGTGCAAAATTAGTACTTTTGCACATAATTTCCCAAAGCCATTTTTGAAGCTTTGGAATAAAATAAAAACATGGGTAAAATCGAATCTTCTGAGTTGATTATCAATAGTCGGGGTGCCATTTATCACCTAGACCTAAGGCCTGAGGAAATTGCAGAAACCATAATCACGGTTGGTGATCCATTCAGGGTTGAAAAAGTAAGCAGGCATTTTGATAGTATTGAACACAGGTCTCATCACCGGGAATTTATCACCCACACAGGATATATTGGGTCCCGAAGAATCAGTGTTTTATCAACCGGAATTGGTCCGGATAATATTGATATTGTTTTGAATGAATTAGACGCACTTGTAAACATTGATTTTGAAAACCGGGGTTTGTTTACAGACAGAAAGTCGCTGAAGATTATCAGGGTTGGCACATCAGGTTCTTTGCAGGAATCTGTGCCGGTTGACAGTTTTGTTGCCAGCACACATGGACTGGGATTAGACAATCTCATGCATTATTATCCTTTCAGCAATAACGACGAAGAAATTGCCATTGTACAAGCCATTCAAAATCAGCTTAACCTCAATCCTGCTTTGTCTTCTCCGTACGTCTTTGGAGCCGGGGGAATTTTGTTAGCCAAGCTTGCTGAAAATTGTCATGCTGGTATCACAGCTACCTGTCCGGGTTTTTACGGTCCGCAAGGCAGAAACCTGCGAATGGGACTTTCCATGCCCGGACTAAATGCTGGATTAACAGCGTTTAGTCTCGGAAATCATCGGATAACCAATTTTGAGATGGAAACTGCCGCGCTTTACGGACTTTCAAGATGCCTCGGACACCAGGCACTCTCCATGAGTGCGATTGTAGCCAACAGGCTAACAAGACAGTTTTCAAATGATGCTGATTTGGTAGTTGATAAGCTGATCAGGCATGTGTTGGAGAGGATTGTGTAATTAGGGAGGAGGGATGAGACATGAGGGATGAGGGATGAGGGAAGAGCTCCCCTCAGTTGTTAACACTTTGGGAGATTCAATAAGGGAATTAACAAGTCAATCAAATGGAGATAAAATTCAGGAAGTATCAG
>JBDLUZ010000012.1:0-19846 GCA_039805045.1 Bacteroidota bacterium
GAAGCAAGTCTTAACATACAGCAAGGTAAATTCAAATGGAGTGTAGCGCCGCAATTCAGGTACCAGATGCTATCCAGCTTTAAAGACAAATACCCAATCAAGGAAAACCTGACAGATTTGGGCATAAAAGTTGGTATCATCCGGACAATACAGTAAAATTTATAATTGGATCAGCAAACATTTTCTTCGCTGCAGCAAACGCTTCCGAATGCCCCTGGTATTTACAAGTATTATGGAGCAAGTAGTAACCTACTTTATATTGGAAAAGCAAAAAACATCAGAAAAAGGGTAAGTTCTTACTTTACCAAAAATCAACACTCCTTTAAAACCATTGAGCTGGTCAGACAGATTGTAACAATAGATTTTACTATTGTTCAATCAGAACATGACGCCCTTTTACTTGAAAATGCCCTTATTAAGGAATTCAAGCCTCGATTCAACATAGACTTGAAAGACGACAAAACTTACCCTTACATCGTCATTAAAAAAGAACCATTCCCCAGGGTTTTTTTGACAAGAAAAAGAATCAAAGATGGCTCAACCTACCTTGGTCCTTTTACGTCATCTTCAAAAGTCAGGGAGCTGCTTTCCTTCATCAAAATGCACATCCCGCTTAGAACATGTTCACTCAATTTGTCAACAGCGAATATATCCAGAAAGAAGTTCAAGGTTTGTTTGGAATATCACCTCGGAAACTGCAAGGGTCCATGTACTGGCTTACAATCTGAAGTTGAATACACTGCTTCATTAATGGAAATCAAACATATTCTTAAAGGTAACCTCAGCGGTATCATTGCCCGATACAAGGAAGAACAAACCAAGTTCATTGCTGAACTTTCATTTGAAAAAGCAGAACAGATTCAACAAAAAATCGAAGCCCTAAAGAATTATACCGCCCAATCTGTCATTGTAAGTCCAAGATTGGGAGACCTAGATGTATTTGCTACAGCGCAATTTGAATCCGCTGTAGTTGTCAGTTACCTGGCTGTTAGAAATGGAACCATCATCAACTCAGCCAACCAGGTTTTTCAATCTGCACTTGAAAACACCGAATCAGCTGTTCTCCCCCAGGCTATATTCCATTTTTTAGACCAGTTCAGCAGCGATGCAATTGAGCTCGTTGTTCCATTTGACCTGGGGTATGGATTTGATGATTTTACAGTTACCATTCCCAAATCCGGCGAAAAACTAAGGTTGTTGGAGATGGCTGAAACAAATGCAAAATTTCATGCTGGTGAACTGAAAAGGAAAAAAATACTTGAAGCACACACCCCTTCAGCAGATAAAACGCAATTACTTGAAAAAATACAACTGGCACTGTCTCTTGGAGCCTTACCAGTGCATATCGAGTGCTTCGACAATTCCAATTTTCAGGGTGCATATCCTGTATCTGCCATGGTTTGTTTCAGGGATGGGATACCCAGCAAAAAAGACTACAGACATTTTAACGTTAAAACAGTAGATGGCATCAATGATTTTGCATCCATGAAAGAAGCAGTTGGACGCAGGTATAAGAGGTTGGTGACGGAAGGACAGGAACTACCACAACTTGTAATCATAGATGGCGGTAAGGGCCAGCTTGGTGCAGCCATCGAAGCTATACAGGAACTTGGACTAGATGGCAAAATCACATTAGTAGGGTTAGCAAAAAATGTTGAAGAAATTTTCTTCTCTGGAGACTCTGAATCACTGAAACTTGGTTTTAATAGTCCGGAATTACTGTTTCTACGGCGCATAAGAGATGAGGTCCACCGTTTTGGCATCACATTCCACAGACAAAAAAGGAGCAAGGGGACATTTAAAAATGAGCTGGAAAGTATAAAAGGTATTGGGAAAGAAACAGCCAGTCAATTGTTAATCCGTTTCAAATCAGTAGCTGGTGTAAAAAGAGCCACGCTAGAAGAACTTTCAGCTGTTATTGGAAAGGCAAAAGCAAATCAGATAATTCAGGAACTTCAGTGATAATTCCCTGAACGGTAAACGGTAACAATTAATATCATAACTTCCTTTAATGCAGAAAGCCGGCAAAAGCCGGCTTTCTGCATTAAATAATTTATTAATACGACCAGAGGTCTTGTTCAAAATTGAAGATCCGGGACTTAATATTTTCCCCTTCCAGCAACCTGAGGATATTGTCCTTCACATACTCTTTTACAAACATGTCATAAGGATTTTCAGAGCTGGACTTGATTACATAGCTTGCAAAAAAACGACTTTCAAACAACTCTTCCCAGCTCATGCGTGCTCCAAAATTCTTTCCGTTGTATACTTCATACAAGGACAGCACAGGTCTCAAATCAGGATAATAAACCCAGAAAATCGGGGACTCACCAAGCACTGTACCCGTATTTTCATCAACATAAGTTTTTACAGGTGCAATGCCCAGTATTCTGGTGAACATCCTGGAAGCTTCCTTGTCAAAAACCCATTCTTCCTTAATCCTGAACTTAACAATCTCATCAGGATTAAAGTCTTTACAAACAAGAGAATCCTTCATGAAGCCTTTGGTACCAGTAGGGTCCTTTGCCCAATCCATCACCTGAATAGAATCACACTTACCTGAAATTATTGAACCAACTTTTTCGAGCGTCATGGGGGTTGTAAACCTGTCATCAACTGTAGGATCAAATGCTGTTACATCACCTTTCTTTACAGCACGCAGTAAGATATTGATGAAGCGTTGGTTACCGTTATCGTCTTCAGCCTTGTACCGGAATGGCAGATTCATTTTTTCACGGATATCAATTTCACGCCAAATACGCTCACGATACCATGCATCATCTTCACGGATATGTTCATAAACCAATGGAGACCTACTTTTGATCAGACCACGTTCTATTACGGCATCCGGACGCAATGATACTTTTATTGAATCAAAAGCGAAAGGATCCTTTGGTGCAGGGGGTATTGGTTTTACCGTATCAGCCTGTGCGGGGCTAATACTTGCATCCAGTACTTTGGTTTCAGCAGCAGGCTTTTTAGGAGCCGGCTTGGCTGTGGTTTTTTTCGCAGGTGCTGCCTTCCTTTTTACCTGAGCAACCGCACCTTGACCCACCAAGCAGGCTGAAATCAACAAGAAGGTTATCCTTTTTAAAGTCATTGTGTTCATAATCAATTTTTTCCTTTTTACTTCAAAATATAGGTAAGGCTACCGGTAAGCGTTCTTGTTTTCCCTCCCGGGTCACGAACAATAATATCAGTAATGGCAACAAGGGATCCGGGTTTAAGCCTGCCAACCAATGAGGCAGCATCTCCGGTCCACCTGGAACCTTTATTATCCATTTGAATAAAATCAGCTCCACCACCTGCAGCACCGAGCTTGTAACTTACAACTTCAAAAGGAGCGTCAAATTCAGCATCTTCCAGTTTGGCAATTACACCTCCCATGGCTTTGAATGAAGCCGAGGGAACTGCACCAGGCTTGAGATTTCCAACGTAAGCAGAAGGGTTAGGAAGTTGCTTTACTCTGAAACTAACTTTACCGGACGCTTTGCCTTCAACCAAAACGGTTACACTGTGTTCACCAGACATGCCTGCATTGGGCTTGATGATGTATTTACTTCCACTTTGTTTGGTGATGGTTCCTCCACTGAATTGAGCTGACACTTTCTCACTTCCTGCACCTGCAGTTATGGTAACAGGGTTATCAACACCGATATAAAGAACATTCATTTTATCCGCAGATACAGCTACACCTGAAGGCGTACCCACGGTATATTCTATTTTCTTGGAAATGGTTTTATTTTCACCGGTATTGGGATCCATAAAACTAACACTCACATTCATGCTGCGTGTACCAGTTCCGCCAACATTGAATTTTGACTCTGCAACCCCATTGGCACTCACTGGGATACTTCTTCCATCAATGGTTACAACTGGCTTTACATTCGAATTAAAAGCACCCAATCCTGCCACTATTGTCATTTCCTCGCCAGGCATAAGGTAATTTGAACTGGTTCCAACTAACGGTTCAAACTTATCCATGATGAGCTTGACCGCACCAACCTGATTGGCACAAAAGGTAGCAGCAAGGTTTTCAGAATTCTTTACATCATTCTGAAATTTACTGAGTATGGTTATGGCAGCAATTGTTGGGGTCATGTGAAAATAGCTGTTAACCCAATCTTTTATCTTGTCACCGGTGGATTTGTTTCCAGAGGCTGACTTGATGACTTCAAGGTTAAGCGGAATTTTTTGTCCGATTTGCTTGGCCATTTCCGGATCAATCCCAAGAAGCCTTGTCTTGAATTCTTCAAGCTTGGCATATAAATCTTTACCATTACCCTTGGTGTCGAAATAACGTGTGGCAGCATCGATATTGTCTTCCTTGAAGGCACCTGTAGTTTCATCCAAATCAGATTCAACTTTAAGGGCCTGCTTGTAATTTTCTAGAATTGTAAAGGTTTCACCAGCCAGTTTTCTAACCTGGTCAGCTTTAGGCTTCCAGATTGCTGCCTTATCCGCCGTTTTGGGGTCCTTCAGTAACTCCTCAAAATTACTGTATATACCACTGGTAGAGTTATCCAATACAGTGTTAGACTCAATAAGGCTATTGTCAACCACCTTGAAAGCGTTCAGGATTTCAGCTGACACGTTTAAGGCCAGCAGTGCAGTCAACACCAAGTACATGATGTTGATCATCTTCTGCCGCGGTTCTTTGGGTAGTCCCATATATTAATTATGAGTTTGAATAAATGTTAAAATGACTGGCTCAATTAACCACGTACCTGCATGGCTGAAAGCATGTTACCATAAACACTGTTCAGGCTGCCGAGGTTTTTAGCTAACAGGGCAATCTGTTCCTGGGTTTTCTTGGCATCATCAACGCCAGCCTGCATGGACTGACTAACTTTTGCCAGATTTTCATAAAACCCTGACATTGCCTTGAGGTGTGTTGATGTACCCTGCAGCTCAGTTTCATACATTTTATTAAGTGCCCCAAGATTCATTGTCAGGGATTGTACCTGCTCATGAAATGCTTTTGACCCTTCAGCTGCAGCGTTGAACTGCTGAACCGAACCTGCTGCGGCCACATAAGCTTCTTTTACAGAACCAAGTGCTGCGCTGGCCTCCTTTGTCTTTTGCGTATACTCATTGGTAGCAGCGGCTGCATCAGCTATTGATGTTACACCCTTAACCGTTTGGTTGAATCGTGCAAAATTCTCATTCAACTGCTGTAAGTTCTCTGGATCAACACTGTCTTTCAACAGGGAATCCATTCCACCTCCCTTACTTCCGCCAGCTGATCCCTCCAGACTCTTTGCCAGATCATTGATAGGGTCTTTAGGATGGTAAAAGGCATAAATCACGAAAATGAGCGCCTCGGTCAACAATCCGACAGTCAACATGACATCGGCAAATGATTTGTGCAGGATTTTAGCCCATGCACCAAAGATTACTACTGCAGCACCAATACTAACAACTGCATTTACTATTTTATCAAGGTCGAGGCCTTTTTGCTTATCTGCCATTTTACTTGTTTTTTTTTGAAGAAGGTATGGTTTGGAATATTGAGTTTATTTTTTAGCGTATCCAGGCGGTAAATCGATAACACACCTGAAACCTATATAAGACTTGGTTGTATCCTGGTATTCGTAATTTCTTGTGCTGTTTTGGAGAAAGAAACCAACGTCTTTCCAGCTTCCGCCCCTTACCACTTTTCTTTTCATGCGGGGAGGATCATTCTCTTTGGCATTCCAGCGGATATCCGGATTCATATCATGTTGGAAATTGTAAGCCCCTTCGTAATAAAGTGATGAGGTCCACTCCGCCACATTACCAGCCATCTGGTAAAGTCCAAAATCATTGGGCCAGTATGTCTGGGCAGGAACGGTATACATTCCGCCATCTTCAGGATAATTTCCACGTCCTGGCTTGAAATTAGCCAACAGACAACCTTTTTTATTCCTCAGGTAAGGACCACCCCATGGGAATGGAACCTGCGACCTACCGCCTCTGGCAGCGTATTCCCACTCTGCTTCAGTTGGCAACCTGAATTCATTTTCAGTCATGCGTTTGTTCCGCTCCAAATAGGAGTTAAGGTAATGGGTTCTCCACTCACAAAATGCTGTAGCCTGTTTCCAGTTCACACCAACCACTGGATAGCTGCCATAGGATGGGTGAGAAAAATATTTTCTGGCATATGGTTCGTTGTAGGCATAGGAAAAATCTCTGATCCATACCAACGTATCCGGATAAATGGGAATGTCTTTTTTGATGATGAAATTAGACCTTGGCTTGTTCGCATTGGAACGTTTGGCTGCTTCAGTGATGTCAAAAATTTCGGAATGAAAAACCAGCTTACGGGAATCAAGTTCCTTTCTCCCGTTGATACGATTGTCAGGAGTAACAATTAATGCGCTCAACTGCTCCTGTATTTTAGGATCATTCCATTTGATTTGCTTTGCCTTCACCCAATCAATAGCACTTGACCCATCAGGTGCATTACGCTTGAAATTCAGGATGCTTGCTGCAATTGAATCCCTCACCCAGTAAACAAACTGACGATATTCGTCATTGGTGATTTCAGTTGCATCCATCCAGAAACCGTTGATAGAGATTTGCTTATTCCTGGAAGTAAAGGCATAACTGATATCCTCATCAGATGGCCCCATGTGGAATGTTCCGGATGAAATATAAACCATGCCCGGAGGCCTTGGCATCACATATTTCGACCCCAATGAAACTCCATGAAGTTGCCCGTCTCCTGAGAGTGATGCTGATTTGGATTTACCAATCTTTCCGCAACTGGTAAATACCATACCCATCGACAACAATGCCAAAAAATACGCCGAAATCCCTTTCATTTTAATTCCTGGTTTAGTGAGCATACTGACAAATATATACCAAAATAAAGTATCTGATTTTAACCCAACTCATTAATAATGTAAATTTTAACAAGCCAGAAACACAGTTGCCTCATCTCAAAAAACGCTTTTCAACTTTCCGTATTGCAATCGGATAGCCATTATTTTGTTAATAGCTGTGCCAAAGCGTCATCCACATTGCTTGCCGGGAGCCTGCAGGCGTATTCCTTGCAAATGTATATGCGTGTTTCACCATCTTCCCCCACAACCCTGCCGTGCATAATCGGGAAACGGTCTGATACATTTTCTGCTTGTATCAACACCCGATTAGGAATATAGTTCTTGAGCAGGTCTTGGGACTGCCTGAAAGAATCTGACCCCAATACAAGTATTTCATGGGTGCCGATTACTTTCTCAAGCAAAAGATTACACCATACCCCAAAAGAAGTGGGATATTTTACCGCACCTTCCCGGTTCGCTTCAAGCATCAGTGCTGATCGCCTAACCCAATCCGGGATATTAAAAAACAAACCTAATTTATGCAGATTCCATGCCATTACCGCGTTACTGCTGGGCATAGCGCCATCATACTGATCTTTTTTCCTAACCGGAACTTCTGTGTGAAAATCAGGCGTAAAATAGAAGAATAACCCATCTTCATCCGTAAAAAACTGCAGGATATATTGCATGATCTCATGCGCCTCTTCCAGCAATGTAAGATTTCCGTTTACCTCCTGCAATAGAATCATTGATTGAACCAGCATGGCTAGGTCATCTAGAAAGGCGGGAAACTTTGAGACCCCAGCCTTATGGGTATGCAGCCACTGGTTTCCATTTGCGCGGAAAACGGTTAGCATGAAATCCATATTCTTTTCTGAAAGCCTTAACCATTCAACCTGGCCTGTTGCCTGATAAGCTGCCACCAGCCCCTGATTGATAAGCGCATTCCAGCCAAGAATAATTTTATCATCTGTAGCCGGACGAACACGTTTTGACCTGGCCTCCAGTAATGTTTTTTTAACGTTGGGCAATGCAGCCATTGCGTCTACAGCATTTATCCCTTTCAAAGCAGAACGTTCAGATAGGTCATGTAATAATCTGGGTATATTCACATGTTCCCAGTTGCCATTTTCGGTAATATCCAGTACTTCACAAACCCACGCTGCGTCTTCCTTTAGCAAATCTCTTACTTCCTGAATATGCCAGGTGTAAAACTTACCTTCCTCACCTTCACTGTCCGCATCCAATGCTGCAAAAAAACCACCTTCATCAGATAACATTTCACGCTTGAGGAAACCAATGGTTTCTTCAATAACCGTTGCATATGCAGGGTTCCGGGTTATCTGAAATGCTTCGGCAAGCACAATTAGAAGTAAGGCATTGTCGTATGCCATTTTCTCAAAATGCGGAGCAAGCCAGTTTGCATCTGTTGAATACCTGCAAAACCCACCACCTATTTGATCGTAAATGCCACCCCTCATCATTGCCTGCAAAGAAAACTCTGCGTGGGCAAGTGCCTCACTGTTACCTGTATAATGTGCATAGCGCAGGAGGTATTGAATGCTGAATGACTGAGGAAACTTAGGCGCAGCGCCAAAGCCGCCCAAATCACGATCAGCAGCCTTCATCAGGTTTTGAAAAATCTGGTCAGTCTGGATACTGCTGAACAACTCTGTATTGGGGATTACAAATCCTGTTGTTTGCTTTGGGGCAAGCTGATTTGCATGAGACAGGTGCCTGAGTAATTCAGCTGCCTGAAGTTCAACTTCATCCTTTCGCAACTGATAGGCACTGTGTATTTTTAGCAATAACTCCTTCCATGAAATCCTGTTGTGAATAGGATTGGGAGGGAAATAAGTGCCCCCATAAAAAGGCTTTGCTTCACTGGTAAGAAACATGTTCAGTGGCCATCCTCCGTTACCACTGATTGCCTGTAACGCATCCATGAAAAAATGGTCCAGGTCCGGTCTTTCCTCACGGTCTATTTTAATGCAGACAAAATGTTCGTTCATGAGCAGGGCTGTCTGCACATCTTCAAAACTCTCATGTTCCATGACATGACACCAATGACACGCTGCATATCCAATGCTAACTAGAATAGGTTTATTTTCAGCCCTGGCTATTCCCAATGCCTCATCTCCCCACGGAAACCAGTTTACGGGATTATGTGCATGCTGCAGGAGATATGGGCTGCTCTCATGGATCAGCCTGTTTGGAGATTTTATCACTTCTTTTTAGACTTCTCACTCAGGAATTTATCCAAAGCCGCAACCATTGAAGGGACCTGTGGTTCCGGTGCTTTAATCTGCAGGTTTAAGCCTGCCTCAAGAATTGCTTTTGATGTATTGCTTCCAAATGCCGCCAAAATTGTACCATTCTGGGTAAAATCCGGAAAATTTTCGAGCAGACTCTTCACACCACTTGGTGTAAAAAGACAAATCACATCAAAATCATGTGCATTGATTTTTGACTTTATGTCAGAACTGATGGTTCTGTACATAAATGGCGTGCAATATTCACAATTGTGTGATTTCAACCAACCCACTATTTCATTATCCTGTTGATTCTCTGAACAAGGATACATGAACTTTTCATTCTCCTTATGCTTGTTGATAACATCAAATAAACCCTTATTGGTTCCATCTATACTAAAAAATACTTTGCGCTTTCTGTAGAGAATAAACTTCTGCAGGTATAAAGCAACAGATTCATTGATACAGAAATACTTAACGTCCTGTGAAACAGTATGCTTTAACTCTTCACAGATCCTGAAAAAATGGTCAATTGCATTTTTACTGGTCAGCACAACAGCAGTATATTCGGCAATATCCAGCTTTTGCCTCCTGAATTCCTTGCATGAAATGGCTTCAAGCTGTATGAAAGGAATGAAATCCATTTCAACTTTGAATCGATCAGCCAAATCAAAATAGGGAGATTTGGAAGACTCTGGCCTTGGCTGCGTGATTAATACTCGCTTGAATGACTTAGTTGATTCACCTGCAACCGCTTTCTTTCCGTTTTTGGTCATATGCTGGGCTGATAGATTGCAAAATTAATTAATTTATTGTGAATCCCTTTCAGGTTAAACAAAACATCTGATAAAATAATGGTCTCTAGCACAAAAAGAGTCTTTTGTACAATGTAATTAGAATGGATTAAACCAGCTGTCGATGGCTCCGTAGGCAATTTTTGCAAACACTGCGGCAGGTAAAACTTCAAATGATACGACTGCCATCAGGTAAGTAAATAAATTGACTTGTGCATGTCTTCCAAAAATCATGTACCCCTTCCAAATCCGAAACAAAAAAATTAAAACACAAGCAGCAAGCGCCAGCTTAAATACCAGTCCTGCAATAAATTGTACTGAGAATGCCATCAGGAATGCACTCACCAGGAAAACCCAGCCTGCGATTTTCAGGTTGAGGAGTACAACAAATTGATATTGCTGAAACTGCCCTTTTGCCTTAAATATCCAACCTAAGATTTGCAGGAAAATATACTTGAATGCGTAAACGAACAAAAGGATTATAATGACTGCAACAATGATCCCCAACCTATCCATTCCTACCTGCTCAATCCTGCTGCCGAAGCCAAAATAGACAAAAAGGGCAGCTGTCAACAAAAACTGAATATTCAAACCTACTGAGGTCAAGGGTGATTGCTGTAAAAAATCTCGGGCCTGCCTGAAAGCATAACCATCACTACCATAGACCTTAAAAATATTTTTGATATAGTTCCGGTTTCCGGTAATCAGAAAAGACGCAAGCAAAAACAGCAATGAAAAACTATAAAATTGCCATTCCATCCCCTCATTCGCTCGTCGTGATAAATAAAGTCTGTTGGCTGGCTCCTTAAGCAGAAACCACTTTATGTTTTCCATGTAAAATGCTGTCCACTTCCCATATGCTTTATCCTCCTTCACCAGCATTATGGTATCAAGTTCAGATTTTCGCAATGGTATATGATTCAGGATGAAGGCTTTTCTGACAGAATCCCTGATCAGACTGTCAACATTGTAAGAAAGCTGTTCGGGAATGTATGACAAAGTATCCTGTGCATTGAGTTTTACAGAACCCAACAACATGACAATCAGCATATATCGGTAAATCCATTTCATTAAGTGGGCAAATTTAACTGATTTAAATGGAGCGATTACATCAAAACAAACTGATTATACCAAAGTGAATTTTGGCTTCCCTAAAATTAAATGGCTGATCGTACCGCTTTCCCGCTGCATAAGCAAGGCTGAATTGTCCTGCCTTAGTTTCAAATGTAAGTCCCAAGCCAAGCCCTGTATGCAATCCTTTCCATTTACCCGACGTATTGACCCGTTCAAGGTAACCCAGATCTGCAAATGTGTAAATATAAGATAATGCACCAATGAGATACCTATACTCAAGTGTTCCAACAGCATACCCGCTAACAAAAATACTTTCTTCATCAAATCCCCTGAGCGTTTTAAATCCCCCAAGCTGAAACATTTCATTCAGTATTACCTGTTTTGCCAGTATCGATCCGCTTATTATGCCAGTTTTCAGTACTCCCTGCTGGCCTAATGGCCAGAATTTTTCGGCACTGGCCTTTAATTTGAACTGAGCTGTTCTTTCCTGTAAAGTATCATACAATCCTCCAAAATCAAATGCGTTGCCATTAGCATCTTTTTCTAGCGCAAGAATGTCATCATTTCTTATGACCCTTCTTAGTCCGCCTGCCAGGTCAAATTGCCATCGCCCGCCTTTTCTGTTTTTTTCAAAATCATCCAAAGCATTATGAGCCATTTCAATGCCAAACAAGGTAGTCCGGACATCAAGAAAAAGAGGAAGCGTTTTGAATGATTTTACCCGAATTGTGTCCGGATTTATAAGCACGCTGGAAAATTGCTGCAGAAATAACTTGACCTTACTGCGTCGATTGATTTCATTCACCATACCCATCCTGGTATCAATGGTCAGGAATGAGGAATCTTTTTTCAACAGGTTAAACCTGAAATCGAAGCCTAGTGGTGTTTTAAGCAAATATGGCTTTTCGAAATACACCTGCAGGCGGGGCGACTGCACCTGAATTTGCTGCCAACGAAGCATGAGAGATTCGCCTGCATTAAAGACATTCCGGAGTTCTAGATCTGCTTCTCCTGTAAGCATCAACTTGCCACCAAGCTGCTGACTAGAAGGCATGAGTCCGGCCAGCAGATTAAACCGGCTGTTTTTTTCGGGATCCAAATGCAGGTTAATGGTAGCGCCGGTTCCCAGGAATGACAAATCCCACGATCTGGACTCTTTCAAGTATCCCAGTTTTTTAAGTCGCCCGGAAATACTTTCCATTTTTACCCTGCTGAAAATATCCCCGCCATAAATTCCAAGGTATTGCTCAAGAAATGTTTGCCGAATCTTTAACCTTCCATCATTGATAAGCTTTTCAATGCGGTAAAACGGTCCTGGCTCAACCCTGATCTTTGCAAACCAGCTGTTCTGCGCGAAAAACCCTGAATCAAATCTGAAGCGGGCAAATGGATATCCCGAATCCTCAAACTGACCAAGCAGTTGCTCTTTAACCGTGAGAAATGACTCAGGCGAAAGTTTATCACCAGCTTTTAACAGTTTCCGGATATTACCAGACTGGTCTATTGCCCTGATGAGGCTATCTTCTTCTATTGAACCCCAGCGATACTGCTGACCTAAAAATACCCATGCAATGGTAGTATCTCCTCTGCGCTGAAGACTGTCAACTGACAAAGCCAGGTATCCCATTTTCATCAACCCTGGAGCAAATTCACTGAAAACATAATGCCTGCTGGCACTGTCACTTGAAAAAATCGTTTTTATTCCCACTGAATCAGGAGGAAGCAAAAGCTGGCCTCCCACATCCAAAAAAATCAACCTGTGTTTATCCTGTCCAGACAGCCTGAACAGTCCAGACAGCATTAAAAACAACAATATGGTTTTGATTGCGGAACTTTGCACATTACAAAGCTACACTCCTTCATCGAAAGCATACACATGGCAGGCATTTACATCCATATTCCATTTTGCAGGAAAGCATGTCATTATTGTAATTTTCACTTTTCTACCGGCTTATCTGCGATAACCCCAATGATCGACGCCATCTGCAGTGAGTTGGTACTCCGGAAAGCGGAGTATCCTGATGTGATTGAAACCATATATTTCGGGGGTGGAACGCCTTCGATCCTGCCAGTTGCTGACATTGATAAAATACTTGACACCATCAGTAAACATTACGATACAGGAACATCAGCTGAAATAACGCTGGAAGCCAATCCAGACGACATAACAGCAGAGAAAGCAGCAGCCTGGAAATCCATGGGCATAAACAGGTTCAGCATTGGTATCCAGTCTTTTGACCAGCAATACCTGCAATGGATGAACAGGGCACACAACGCCAAACAGTCACTGCAATGTATTGAATTGATCAGGGCAGCGGGATTTGACAATTTCAGTATTGACCTGATTTATGGCACACCCAAACAACCATTAGGCGACTGGATAGCGGATGTACAAAAGGCTGTTGCACTTCGCATACCACATCTCTCCTGCTATGCATTGACAGTGGAGGAAGGCACAGCCTTACATCACCTAATATCTACTGGAAAAAAAGCTCAGGTAAATACTGATGAACAGGCATCGCAATTTCATGAACTTCTTGAAATCACAAATGCTGCCGGGTACCACCATTATGAAATATCCAATTTTGCTCAGCCTGGTAAAGAAAGCAGGCATAACAGCGCTTACTGGGATGGGGTCCCCTATCTTGGCGTTGGTCCATCTGCCCATTCATTTGCATCCAATACCAGAAGCTGGAATGTGGCTCATAATGTTGAATATATCCGGAATATCGAATCAGGTATAAGGCCATTTACATCAGAAAAACTCACCCCTGTTGATGCCTTAAATGAATACATAATGACCTCCCTGAGGTCTTCAAAGGGCATCAGCAAGGAAAAACTCAGGCTCAACTGGGGGATAGAGAAAATGCTTCAGGTTGAAAGAAGTTTAGCAAAACACCTGATGACTGGCACTGTTATTACAACCACAACAGGATGGAAACTGAGTGAAATCGGTAAGTTTCTTGCAGATGGCATTGCAAGTGACCTTTTTTTACTTCAAAACAATCAGTAGAGCTTACCCTCTAGGCTACTAAAAGCAACAGTGGGGTCCATCCCTTCCCACAGAATCCTGTAAACAGTATCTGCCACCGGCATAGCAGCTCCTGCTACTTTATTTAAATTAAAAATACTCCTGGCTGCTGGGTACCCTTCGGCAACCATTTGCATGGTAAGTTTTGTTGCTTCCACACTGTATCCCTTCCCAATCATATTGCCAAAAGACCTGTTCCTGCTGAAAAGTGAATAACAGGTCACCAGCAGATCACCCAGGTAAACAGAAGCGGAATAGTCGATCTGCTCACAGCCGTCACCGCTAATTGCAGACAAAAAACGGGTCATCTCTCCAGCAGCATTGGCAACAAAAACACTTTGAAAATTATCCCCGTAACCCAAGCCATGCGCAATACCTATACCAACAGCATAGATATTTTTGAGAATAGCTGCATATTGCACACCATTGACATCTGAACTGGTAACGGTATTGATATAATCATTGTGAAACAAAGCTGCCACCTGCTGAACCAGATCAGTATCCTTGCCTGCAAAAGTCAGGTAAGAAAGTTTTTCCGCAGCCACTTCTTCAGCATGACATGGGCCCATTACAGTTACGTAATGTGCGGGGTGAAATCCCTTGTTCTCTTCGAGATACTGATTCAACAATTTGATTTCTTCCGGCACCATCCCTTTTACTGCAGAGATTATGCGCAGGCCATTGATTGCTTTATCCAGGTAGGGATTTATATAGCCTGATACAAATGCTGAAGGTACTGCCAGCACAACCCATTCAGCATTTGTATAGACTTCAGAGACATCAGTTGTAACGATTAAGTGATCAGGTGCAAAATATACAGAGCTGAGGTATTTGGGATTATGATGCTTTTCCCTCACATGTGCAGCTGTTTTCTCAGAACGCACACACCAGATTACATCATGCCCATTGTCTGTTATTATTTTAGTCAATGCAGTTCCCCAGCTTCCGCTGCCTATCACTCCAATCTTCATGAACCCAGCTTTGATGAAAGTAATTTATTATTTCTTCACCTCAAACAACTCTTCCTTTTTAACTACTTTAACCTTCATTCCAGTACGCAGGATTTTACTTACGGTGCTGTACGGACCCACAATCACCTCATCACCTTCCTTCAGTCCGTCAAGAATTTCAATGTGGTTGAGATCCTGTATATCCGATTTCACTTTTACCCTTTTAACGGTGCCATCCTTCTGTAAGGCAAATACAACCTCTTCCAACTCATCTACCTTGGCTATTGCTGGCTCGTCGGTATTTTCGTCTTCAGGTTTCTTTTCTTCTTTCTTACTGACCTTGGCATCCTTGCCAACCGGAAGTGTGTCTGACTTATCTCTTGTAGTAACAGCATTGATAGGAACAGCTACGACTTGGCTGTGTGTATTGGTCTGGATATCTGCGTTTGCACTCATCCCTGGCCTGAATGGAAAACTTTTTGACTTTGCAGGATCAAGGAGGTCTGCATAAGATTCAGGTATAAGCCTGATTCTTACTTCATAGTTTGTGGCATCTGTAGATGTTGTCATCACTGCGCCACCCGTTCCCCTACTGGTACTGGAGATCTGTGTAACAATACCTTTGAACTTACGCTTATTGTAGGCATCAACTTCAACAAGGGCTGTGTCACCGATGGTTACTTTGGGAATATCATTTTCACCCACATCAACCCTGACTTCAATCACCCGCATGTCTGCAATACGCAACATCTCGGTACCGGCCATCATGGAATTACCCACTACCCTTTCGCCTTTTTTTACATTGAGTAAAGAAACAATACCACTCATAGGTGCATAAACACTTGTTCTGCCAAGGTCTTTATCGGCACGCTGTAAACTGGCCCTTGCACTTGCCACAGAAGCCTGTCCGCTCTTTATCGATTGAGTTGCTGCATTATAATCTGCCCTTGTAGTGAGAAAAGTATTTTCAGATTGCTCAAACTCCAACTTTGAAATCACCTTTTCCTGAAACAACTGCTTCTGGCGGATATATTGCCTTTCAGCCTGATCCAGCCGCGCTTTGAAAGAGGCAAGCGATGCTGTGGCATTTTCTACCTGTGCCATTTGTTGTGCTACGCCTGCTGCTGCCTGATCGCGCTGGGTTGCATAAATATCTGCATACACCATAGCCAGCAGTTGCCCTTTGGTAACACTGTCTCCTTCCACAACAGTAAGTTGAACGATCTCGCCAGATACATCCGGACTGATCTTGAGTTCAATTTCCGGATAAACCTTTCCACTTGCTGTTACCACTTCGGTAATGTCCATTCTGGTAGCCTTTTCTACAACCACCTTGGTGCCTTCTTCCTTGCCAATAACACCCGTTTTCTTTAACACGAGCAAGGTTATTACCAAAACCGCGATACCTGAAAGGATCCATATCCATTTCTTATTCATGTCTGTTCTTTTTCTTGATTATTATAAACGAAGTCCCTGGCCTTTGTAAAACTCAAGTACTTTCATCCTGAAAACATATTCATACTGTGCAATCACCCTGTCGAGCTTTGCACGGGTCAGGTTATTCTGATTTGAAAGCCATTCGATGGTTTGCATTACGCCCAGTTCGTATCTCCTGGAAGCGAGTTCAAATGACCTTTCAGCCGTTTTCAATGCTTTCTCCCTGGCCATAAATGTCTGGAAAGCTCCGCTTGCACTGTAAAAGGCTGTATAGATATCCTGTTTCAGTTGAAGCTTATCCCTGCTGATGGCCAAATCGTTTCTTTTTATATCCAGTCTGGCACGCTGCATGTTGCTCCTGGCCTGTCCGCCATTGAAAATAGGCACATTAACTGAAATACCAAGTCCCTGTCCAAACTGATCCCTAAGCTGTTTTCCGAAGCCATTCCAATATTCACCAAAAGACCTGTCAACAAACTTGGCGCCATAGTTGGGTGCAAAAACCGGAACAAGCACAGCACCCTGCTTGATATAAGCACCTGTAACCTGTTCACCAAGGTATTCAATACCGGTATTCTTCATCAGAAACTGGTTGAAATTTGTAGCAAGCTGTCCGAATGCAGAGATAGATGGCTTCATCTGTGCCTCGGCTACAAGAAGAGATTTCTGGGAAGCCCGTTTCCGGAGGTCATTGACTTTAATCTGGGGCTGAGATGTAAGTGCAATTTCATAAACCTGGTCTGGCTTTATAGTCAAAATATTATCAACCGGAATCTTATCCACATCCGGAATGGCAAGTTCAAAGTCCTGGTCTGCGGGCAGATTCAACAAGGCTTTCAAGGAAAGTTTATCGAGCTCAGCATTGGATATCGCCTGAACATAGGTTGCACTGTCTCTTGAAACAGTTGCCTCCAATTCAGCAGCATTGAGCTCAGGCAGACTGCCTGCATCTACCAGCTTCCTGGTATTGCCATACTGGGCCTTGGTTTGCTCAAAAACCACACGGGTTATTTCAACCTGCTCGTAACTCAAAAGCGCACGGAGGTATTGCTGTGCAATACTGAGACCTATGTCATTCCTTATTTTTTCGATGGTTGCTTTATCAGCTTCCATGTTAAGCTGACTGGCAGCTTCATTGTTTTTTCTGCTGTTGAAGTTATACAAGAGTACATTGGACTGCAAAGACATCTGTTCAAACATCGCTGAACGGCTGGTAAAGACGTTGGTTGTGCGGTCAAGTGTTCGTCCAAATGAGAAACCGTGTGTCAGTGAATAACCCAGTGTTGGTATTTTCTGAAGTTTTGACTGATTGAGGGTAATTTGTGACTGTTCAGCATTGATTTCAGCCTGTCGGACGTTGATATTGTTTTGCATACCAAACTCAACACACCTTTTCAGATCCCACAATGCTCCTTGTCCAAAACCATCCTGTATGATAAAACTGACCAATAACGCAAAAATAAACCTCGATTTCATGGGATTGAGTTGAAAACTGCCATCTGTGAGGGAAATCCACCAGATTGAACTGCAAAGATTCAACTAAATGAGCGATAAACAAAATCGTTCGTCACTTGAAACAACCGCTTACAACAGTCATAACCCGTTAAAGCCCTGTGCAAGATCCCTAATCAGAAAATCAGGGTCTTCCAATCCTACATATAGCCTGAGCATGCGGTGTGTTGGATTGTGGGGATTAAAATCCGCCTGTGGAGTACCTGCACATTTGGGAATGATGAGCGACTCATGACCACCCCAGCTTACAGCCATCCTGAAAGCTTTCAGGCTGTTGCAGAATTTTTCAATTTCACCAACAATCTGTGCTTTCATATAAAAACTGATGAGTCCGCATGCTCCAGACATCTGTTCCTTTGCCAGATTATACTGAGGGAAGGAGGGATCCAGAGGAAAAATGAGCGATTCAATCCGATCTACCGTTTTAAGGTATTCAAGTACTTTTTGAGTGGATGCTGTTATCCGGTCTATTCTGGCCGGAAGCGTTCGCAGTCCCCTGAGTAAAAGCCAGGCATTGAAGGGTTGGATGCCATTCCCTGCGCAGAGGTATTCACTGAGAAAAATTTTACGCATCATCGCTGCAGAGCCGGCAAGAACACCTCCCAGCGTATCACTGTGTCCACCAATGTATTTGGTTGCTGTCTGCATGCTGATGTCTATGCCCAGCTCAATGGGTTTCTGATAGAGTGGTGTACAGAAACTGTTGTCAATAATTGTAACAATCCCCCTCGCACGGGCAAATGCTGCAATCTGACGCAGGTCCTGAATATCCAACCACCAGGAATTGGGCGACTCCAAATAAATGAGTCTGGTATTTTCCTGAACCTGAGCAAGGAAGCTTTCCGTATCACTTCCGTCAGCATAGGTAACCGTTACACCAAAGCGGGAAAGAATCTGGTCAAATAGGTGTACCGTCCAGGAATAGGGATGCTGCACAGAAAGGATATGATCTCCGGATTTGACATTGGCCATCACTCCTGCAAATGTAGCAGCAGCACCATTGTTGAAAACAAGTGCATCTTCAGCGCCATCCAGTGCAGCCAGCTTCTTCCGCAGGATATCCACAGTTGGATTCAGTCCACGGCTGTAAAGGTAACCTCCCATCTCATCAGCAAAGGCCGTGCGCATGGCATCAACCGTTTCAAACTGGAAATTGCTCGTTTGCACGATGGGTGGAGCGATGGCATTAAAATAACTTGCATGATCCTCCCCAAGGTGATTGATGATGTATGATACGTCGTACAAATTATCCTGCATGGCTGTGTTTTTTCCTGGTCACAAAATATATTACCAGAAAAGCCGCCAGCACTGCTGTTGCCGTAAGCGCTGTTTCGGGTTTGTCTATGGCAATACTGGTTGCCACAAAGATATAAGCACTGATAAAAATCAAGGGCATGGCCGGAAAGAACTTCATGGAGTAAATCTGTGTCTTATCCAGATGTGCAGTACGCTTTCTGATGATGAATATGGTTGCGGCCGAAAACGCCATACCGATAGAATCCAGAAAGATAGTGAAGCTGAGAATTTTATCAAAAGTATCTGCGAAAAAAAGCACCACCACACTGATCAGGGCATAAACAGTAAGGCTTACGGTAAGCACATCCCGCTTCTCATCTTTCTTGCTGAAAGATTTGGGCAGTATACCATCCTGACTCATGGCAAACATGACGCGTGGATTGCTCAGGAGCAACACATTGACATATGCCAACACGGCAATGAAGAGCAGGATTGAAAAGGCGAAACGGCCTGTAGGACCAAACATTCGCTCAGCTACAATGGCTGCAATACCCTTGGCCTGCTTCAGTTCTTCAAATCCGATAACCCGGTAATAGGCATAACTCACAGAAAGGTAAAGGAGAATGATAACCATGATGCCGATGAAAATACCCCGAGGGAGATTTTTTTGTGGATTCTTAACCTCCTCGCCAAAATTAATAGTCTGCTGATACCCCCCGTAAGTGAATGAAACCGCTATAAGGGCCAGTCCGAA